>CAZMUW010000047.1:0-8243 GCA_964569645.1 uncultured Desulfobacteraceae bacterium
ACGATCCTGAGATTATTGGAGAGAGTGACTTTATGCTTGATCTGGGGCCGGCAGCCGGGAATCATGGCGGAGAGATTATGTACTTCGGCCCCACTGCCACTGTAAATGGTTCAATTACCGGCCAGTATCTTAAGGGACAAAGGTGTATCCCTATTCCTGACAGAAGGAGAAAACCCTCAAGTGACACATGGCTGACTATTGAGGGCGCAACTGAGCACAACCTGAAAAATATAGATGTCCGGATTCCATCAAGGCTTTTTGTATGCCTGACTGGTGTTTCTGGCTCAGGAAAATCTACCCTTGCCGAAGAGATCCTCTATAAGGCAATCAAAAGGGTCAAATCTGATCCACAGGGCATACCTGGTCGCCACAAGGCAATAAGAGGTTTAGAGGAGATTGCCGATGTGGTGATGATTGACCAGAAACCCATTGGCAGGACCCCACGGGCAAACCCTCTTACCTATGTAAAGACTATGGACCCCATTAGGCGCCTTTTAGCCAACTCCTACAGGGCTATTTCAAAAGGCTTTGGCCCCGGTTATTTCTCCTTCAATGTTGCCGGAGGCAGGTGCGAGACATGTAAAGGGGAGGGTAGCGAAAAGGTAGAGATGCAGTTTCTCTCAGATGTCTTTACTACCTGCCCGGAATGTCAGGGAAAACGCTTTAAGAAAGAGACCTTGGAGATCACCTATAAGGATAAAAATATATATGAGATCCTTTCCTTGACAGTTGATCAGGCCCTAACATTTTTTGACGACCAGCCTAAGGTAAGAGTTTCCTTAAAATCCTTAGCTGAGGTGGGGCTTGGTTATATACAGCTTGGTCAACCAATAAATACCCTTTCGGGGGGAGAGGCCCAGAGACTTAAGCTTTCTCGTTATCTGAAATCCTCTGATCGGGGACCCATGCTTTTTATCCTTGATGAGCCCACAACAGGGCTTCATTTTGCTGATATAGAAAGGTTGATTTCCATACTCCAGAGGCTTGTAGCCCAGGGCAATACAGTACTTGTCATAGAGCACAACATGGATGTGGTCAAAAATGCAGACTGGGTAATCGATCTGGGCCCTGAAGGAGGTGATGCAGGAGGCCAGGTTGTTGTTGCTGGAACCCCAGAAGAGGTAGCCAGGCATACTTTTTCCTACACCGGAAGATTCTTGAAAAAACATCTTGATGGTTCAAGAAAAATTAAACCAGGCAAACAATTTAGCAAACCTGCTTCAAAATCCATAGTAGTCGTACCAGGGGCCATTTCTATAACAGGTGCCAGGGAGCACAACCTCAAAAACCTCAATCTCTCTATTCCACGCCAGCAACTTGTGGTGCTAACAGGTGTTTCTGGTTCAGGGAAATCCACCCTTGCCTTTGATATCCTTTTTGCTGAAGGTCAGCGCAGATACCTGGAAAGCTTGGCACCATACGCCCGACAGTATATAAAAGTCCTTGAGAGGCCGGAGATAGATGTGATCACAGGGCTGCCGCCTACGGTAGCTATCCGGCAAAGGATACGTTATGCCAGTCCAAGGAGTACGGTGGCAACCCTTACAGAGATCTATCATTTCCTGAGACTTCTATATAGCAAACTCGGTTCCCCGCAGTGTCCGGTTTGTGGCCTGGAGATGTCAGCCCAATCAAAGGAGACAATCTTAGAAAGGGTTAGAGATAATTACAGTCGAAAAAAGGCAACTATCCTGGTCTCCCTTGTGGCTGGACGCAAAGGCTTTCATAAGGATTTACTCACCCAGGCCATGCGTAAGGGTTACAGGGAGGCCAGGATTGATGGCCAGATAATACAGCTAAAGGATGGTATGTCCCTGAGCAGATACCGAGAGCATACCATTGAACCTGTGATTGGCGAAATTCCGAGCCCGAACCTTAACCAACTAGTAAGCCGAGCCCTCTCTGAAGGTAGTGGGACCTTTATCATCATGGATAGGGATGGGCAGGAAGAGATCTTCTCTCTAAAGAAGGCCTGTCCCTCATGCGGCATTGGTGCAAAAGAGCTTGACCCAAGGCTTTTCTCCTTTAACAGCAAACATGGTGCCTGCCCTATATGTGAAGGATTGGGCCATTTAGGGGATCTGGATGTAGAAAGCGATACTGTCTGTTACAAATGCGGTGGAAGCAGGTTGAAGCCTGAGGCCCTGGCTGTAAAGGTTAAGGGCTACTCCATCTGGGACCTGGTTCAGCATCCCGCTGACAAACTAAAGGATATCCTCAGGGGATTTTCTTTTACCAGCCAGGAGGCCCTGATAGCTAATCCCATTATAGATGAGATACTCACGAGACTTTCCTTTATGAATCTGCTTGGTGTATCCTACCTATCTCTTAGTCGAAGCGGGGGAACACTCTCTGGAGGCGAGGCCCAGAGGATCCGCCTGGCAGCACAGCTTGGATCCAACCTTACCGGGGTATGCTATATTCTGGATGAGCCAACAATCGGGCTCCACCCAAGGGACAACCGGATGCTCCTTGATGCCCTAAAGAAATTAAAAGAGAAGGGAAACTCTATTCTGGTCGTAGAACATGATGAAGAAACCATCATGGAGGCTGACTACATAATTGATCTTGGACCCGAGGCTGGTAGAGAAGGCGGCCAGTTGGTGGCATGTGGAAGTATAGGAGACCTAAAAAAGACTCCCAGATCTATAACAGGATTATCCTTTGCCAGTCATCCTCGCAGGATTACATCAAGGCTAAGGCCATATAATGCCTTCCCCCGGGTCAAGGTCTGGGGTGCAACCGAGCATAACCTAAAAGAGATAGATGTCGAATTTCCCCTGGGGTCATTGATCTGCATCACAGGGGTTTCTGGCTCAGGCAAATCCACCCTCCTAAAAGATGTTCTTTTCAAGGGATTACATAACCGATTGTTACAGAAAGAGGGAAAGGCTGGCCTGTGTAAGGTGATCGAGGGATGGGAGCCCGTAAATAGGGTTCTTGAGGTGGACCACAGCCCCATTGGCCTTACCCCCCGATCTGTGCCTATCTCATATATTGGATCTCTATCTGAGATACGAGCCCTCTTTTCAATGACGCCGGGGGCAAGGGCAAGGGGATACCGGCCTGGCAGGTTTTCATTTAATGTGCCTGGAGGGAGGTGCGAGGCCTGCAAAGGCCATGGGTCAATTAAGGTAGAAATGAGTTTTTTGCCCGATGTATACATTACCTGTGAGGTATGTGAAGGCAATAGATTCAACCTGGAGACACTTGATATCGCCTACAAGGGGAAAAGTATAGCAGAGGTCTTGAGCCTTACCTTTGAGGAGGCTTTAACCTTCTTTTCGGCTGTGCCAAGGATTAGGAAAGCACTCCGGGTGGTATGCGAAATAGGCCTGGGCTATCTTGCACTGGGACAGCCAAGCCCCACCCTTTCCGGGGGTGAGGCCCAGAGGATCAAGATCTCTAAAGAACTGGCCAGGACCTCAAGAGGCCACACCCTCTACATCCTGGATGAGCCCACAACAGGGTTGCACATGGCTGATATCTCAACCCTGATCCAGGTATTGCAGGCCCTTGTAACCAAGGGAAATACGGTCGCAGTGATTGAACATAATATGGAGATCATAAAAGAGGCCGACTACATTATTGATCTTGGTCCGGAGGGGGGTGAGAAAGGTGGTTATGTGATAACAACCGGCTCACCTGTTGAGATTGTCAAAAATGGCAGAAAATCTTATACGGCAGATTATTTGAAAAGATATCTCTCACAGAGCTCGCTGAGAGCACAGAGTTCTTGAACTGAATTCGGAAGCGGGCGGGTCCGTGAGCTCGAACGACTGAAAGGAGTGGGCGAGAATGAACAAGAAGAAATTAATCTCATTCGATTTGGATAGCACCCTTGTTGATCCTACCTATACAACCCTTGTATGGGAGATTGGTATCCCTCGGCTTTATGCAGGAAAATACAATACCAGTCTTTCTGAGGCTACATCCATAGTAAAGTCAGAATATGAAAGGATTGGTGATTCTGCCTTAGAATGGTATGATATCAAATACTGGTTTGAATACTTTAAGCTTCCTGGCAGGTGGGAAAACCTGTTGGAGGAACACAGGGATAAGATCCGGCCATTCCCGGAGGTTAAAGAGGTGATGGAGGATCTGGTGCAACACCATGACCTTATTGTTACCTCGAATGCAGCCAGGGAATTTGTTGAGGTTGAGGTTAAGGAGGCAGAGATTGAAGATTATTTTATAAGGATCTTTTCAGCCACATCAGACTTCGGGCAGGTCAAAAAGGCACCTCAATTTTACGAGCAAATCTGCGAAATCATGGGAACAAGTCCATCTAATACCATCCATGTGGGAGACCACTATGAATTTGACTATGTAGTCCCAAGAAGTCTGGGGATGGAGGCATACTATCTTGATAGAGATGGAAGAAAACCCAAAGACAGCTTTACTGTAAAGGACCTCAGGGAGTTTGCTAACCTGATCAAAAATCCTAAAGCGTCCCTTCGTACCAAACTCCTTGTCCGAAGCCCGTCTACTTGACGCTTCTTAAGACTGACTGGGCCGTCCTTTTATCAATTCTTACCAGGACATAAAAGTGCTCTGGAGGCCCATAAATACCAGAGCGATCGGCCCACCTCTCAATCACCTCCGTATAGTTGAGCTCGGTGTCTGAAAGAATTTTAACGATCTCCTTAACATACTGGCCGCTCGATGAGCTGATGATAGTACCTTTGCTGCTGACTTGAGAAATCATTACTCGACCCAGCTCTGCCCGGGCACGCCTGATCGCCTGATCCCATGCGTCTGTGATTCTCGGGGTCGGGCCTGAAACCCCAACGGCGTAATAGTAGCTTTTATCTTTGGGAATTGATTCCAGCCATCCGGGAGGTGTTCCGACCACCGGCTCAGGGCCGGATTGACAGCCCATACCGGTCAACAAAACGGTCAAGATACCGAGATTAAGTAGATGCCATAGATATCTTTTTTGCCTGGTCATCTCTTTTATTTTCCGAGTTTTATTTTTTCATAGTAGTAAAAAGTAACACTGCCTCAGCGGATTTAACCTTTTTGCTTATCTTTTTCTTAATAGCTCTGGTATTCGAAACTGCCTTATTGGGATCTCTGGAAAATACACAAAGTTGTGTTTCATCATCATAGTTACAAGAAGGAAGACTATTAATTAAATCCTTACTCGAGGCAATCAACTGAAGACTCTCAACGCCAAAGGGTGAGACGATCTCAAATCTCCCGAGACTTATCCATTTGTTTACATCATCGATATTTACAAATCGTATAAACTTCCTTCCGCCACTAATTTGACCGGTGTCATCGAAATCTACTAAATAAGAATATTGTTCATTTCCCGGCTTTACCACATGGCCGACGATATAAAAATATCCCGGGTTATTCATTTTTACCAGAAATTCTGCCTCCTCCCCCTCCTTAAACAGCAGATTACCCCTTCCCCGATTGGTATTTATATCTATTTTAAATTCATTGGAAACAGCAAAACCCTCATATAACAATTTATCAAAACTTAACGTCTTGGGCTTAACATCATAGCCGGAATAACTTTCTGGAAGAAGGGTAATAACCTTGGCTTTAAGTGTATTAAATTCCCTATCCAGAAGATAGTAAGTAAGCTCTATTCCGCCTTTCCCATTGTTGATAATATTATAGCTTCCTTTCATGAAAAAGTTAGCATCCTTAGGGCTTTGGACCGTTTTCAAATAAACAGATAGCCTATTTTTAACCACATCCGCAAATTGCGTAATTTCATGAGAATCTTTTGTAGTTGGAGGATAGATATATATTCTATCTCTACCGGCTATTGCCTCCGTAATAAGCCTTGCTGCCAGATTGAGATCATCAACCTTTTTCTCAAGCCTTTTCAATTGATTCCTAATCTCCACTTCAGTGATATCTATCTCCGGAATATTCTTGCTTCCAAGAAGGATTGCTACGGTTTTATGTTTGTAGTATTGCTTCAGGTATGTGAGAAGTTCCGTATACAATTCATATTTCTCACCTCGAGAGATTGATTTGTCTATTAGTGCTTGATAAGCTTTTATGTTTTTCTTTATCTCTACTATCTTAGCCCCATACAGCTTCAAGACATTATCAGAGTCAAGTATTGCTGTGGAGTTTTGGCCCTGTTTACCCTTCCTGAAGTCATATTCTGCACCCAGGATAGGGAGCTCTGATTTCAGTGTAATAACATTCTGGGTAAATTCTTCTACCTTTTGATTTACTTCCGTGAGCATTGATTTAAAAGAACTCTGTACCTCCACCTGAATAGCCGATGACAAATCAGAAAGGGCTGCCTTTTTAGCCTCTTCTCTGGTATCTCCGAAGCCTTCACCAATAATTGTCTTGGCTTCACTTTGGCAAACCCCAAAAATCAAAGTAAAAAAGGCCGCCAATAAACAGCTCTTAATTCTATCCATATTCTCCATCTCAAAACCATAAATAAAACATAATGATCCCCATCACCTATACACAACCGGGGAATTGCGCATTGTCAAAAATCACTTTCCTCTACCCTTGAGCAGGTCCTGCCTGCCCGGAAGTCCACAAGGCGGATGCTACGCGGGACTTCCGGTTTTCTCACTCCAAGGCAGGACTCTTAGAAAAGGCTCACACCGTAGCAGAGCAGATCCAGGCCCACAGGATAAGTAGTCGGCTTACTACTTCTTCTATTCCATCTCTTCAAGCTGTTTGTGCATCTTTTCAGCATTATCCCTGACGTAGTCCCTCACCTTTTCATCCAGTTCCTTGTATTCATCCAATGCTTCTTTAAATGCTAAGAGGTCCAGCTCACAGAGGGAATAAAGAGTTCCATCTACCGGATCCTTCCAGTGGTTGATAATTCTTGTCCCATGAAGGGTGGCCTTTGTAAAGGTCTTCAATGCCTCCTCAACATGCTGCTCTTCTGAGGAGGCCGACATATCCCCCGCTGTTGTTGAAGCCATGTAGGCCTTGGTCAGACGGGCCACATAGGTCTCAAGAGTACTGGCAATATCTGCCCGAGCACTAGAGTCTGCAGCGCGTCTTAACAGCGCGGGGTTCTTTATCCCTGAGGCCAAACCGACACCGTAGAAGACCTTTCCCTTGTCCATATCAAATGCCCCACCTCCCTTGTCAACCCATGCAGGTCTTACAGGAGGGGCTGGTTTCGGTGCTGCACAGCCCATAAAGAACAAGATTCCTACACCCAGAAAAACACATAGAATCTTCATACCTTTTACTTTCATGACTACCTCCGTTTTTTAAATTTTTTAATCTTTCCCCTCATCTCATCCATCATGTCTTCCATCTCCTGCATGTCAGCAATCAATTCATCCATGTTAAATGGATTCTTTTTGGTGAGAATTTTTCCCTTCCTTTCCTCTTTAATAGGTTTGGGTTTAGGGGATTGGACCTCCTTCACAGGCCGAACAGGCTCTTTTACTCTTTGGGGCTCCTCTTTTATCACTGGTTTCTTCCCTGTATCCGGTGGAGGAGCCTTAACAGATGCAAACCGGTAACCCACCCTGTTCAACCAGCGTAGTGCCACTCGCGACTTAATGGCAAAATTAACGGCTGTGATTGCCAAACCATCATCGGCCCTCCTGGCAATCAAGGAGTTGATACCGATCATAGCTCCTCGTTCATCCAAGAGAGGACCTCCGGAATTGCCCCTGTTAATACTGGCCTCTGTCTGAAAAAGGTTCTTGCCTTTGACACCAGCATAATCACTTCTCTGGGCACTGATAACACCGGTTGTCAAACTCCATAGACCTCCCTGCTCAGGATGACCAATGGCATATGCCTGATCGCCGACAACAATCTTCTCTGAATCCCCGAAACCCACTTGAGCAAGTGGCACATCCACCTTTATGATCTTGACAAGGGCCAGATCCAATTTTAGGTCATATGCCACAATCTCACCCTTGTAGCGCCTGGCCAGATCTTTCTTGTGGCTTCCGGTTACCCTTTCAGGCCTCAAGAAGACCCAGATATTGGACACCAGTCTTGATGAACCCTTCCGGGTGAAGATGTGGGCGTTGGTGATCACAAGGCCATCTTCCCTGATAATTGATCCTGTGCCGGCACTTCCCGCCCTACTGCCCTCAGAGGCAAGTATGAATACAACTCCGGGGCTCACCCTCTGGTATATCTCTTTTGGTGTCAAGGCAAAGGCGTAAGGATCAAGAATCCAAAAACAGATCATAATGATCCACAAAAAAACAATATTTAATCTTTTATTTCTCATCATCTTTTACCCTGCCTGTTATTTCAGGCCCCCC
>CAZMUW010000048.1:0-8228 GCA_964569645.1 uncultured Desulfobacteraceae bacterium
AGTGTACGGTTATAGTGGCCCTATTTGTGTCCCATTATTGCTGACGGTCTACAGTAATTATGTCTGGTATCTGTATCCCCGTTTTGGAGCGAAGTTCCAAATTGAACAGAATGGCTAATTGTTACTACAAATAATGACGAATAGGTATTGCCAGGCGTTAGGATGTTATGATGCAATAGAGGCACATAAGAAATATAGTCCGGTGGATGGGCTGGGTAGATAGGATGAAACTTAGTGTTTACTAATTCATTGTGCAATTAGATTTACCACTAAATTTTATATCATTAGACAGACAAATATCTCGTACCTCTTGAATAAAAGAGTCTGAAGCCTTTGGGTGAACCATCACTGATTTAATAAAGTTTTCTATATGGTCAAATTTCACGTATGTGTGTAATTCTCGACCGCGAATAATACGGGCTACCCTGGCCTTGTACTCATTCCCGTCTATCCTATTTTTCTTGTACAAATCAGAGACCATAGCAAGCTGCATATCGGAATTATCGTCCGGTAAGTAATCTAAACTAACCAATATTAATCTGACTTCTTTTTCATGTGCATACTCAGGCCTTTTTCTCAACATTATTTTTACAATATCAATTTGGTTAGGAGCTACATCTAGAAATTCCTTAATATCATCCCTCACACTAGTATTTTTATAATCTATATCATATGCTGTGACTGGACCTGTGCCCTCACGATCTAAATACTTGATATCATTACGCGATATTTCTAGCCTAATTGAATCGTTATTCATTGAATGCTTTTGCCAGAAATATGTATTGCTTTCGACTTTCGTCCAAGAGTGACCACGAATGCAAAGATCGAAGTTGATAAGGATACCCATTAGTAGTGGATCATCGGGTCGCAACTCCCTGAGGATTTGTTCTATCTCAAATCTCCCTTGTCTTGTCTTGAGTTTCTTAAATATAAGTCCTTCTTCTTTATCATCATTCCATTTTGAATGGTGAACAAAGTACAATGCGTTCTTTTGAATTATGTCTTTAAAGTGCTTAAATGAGTCAAAGCGGTAGATACTATCTATAGGTGTGGATAATTTTTCCATAATTGTTTCTCGGTCTCTAGTATAACCTCAGAAACAAATAAGCGCTTGTGTACTTAGAATTTCAATGATACCTTAAAGACTCCGGCATCTAACTCTACAGCAGCCGTAACAAGATCATCACGAATTTCCTGGATACCTATCAACTCCTGAGGTCGCTTAACCACCTGCAACTTATCAAGAAGCTGCTTAGCGCGATCGACATAGGGACTAGCTTCTTTTGTCTTGCGGAGGGCCTGTTGAAGAAAACCAGATTGAGTCGCATCAATATGAGTGACTAAATCCTTAGATGTCCCGACGTACCTCAGTTCAGTCAATCTCAATTCCTCAGCGTGGTAATGTATTAACGGATAGTTTGGATTCATAATACCAGATATTAAGCTTATTCTCATCATAAACAAAATTAGCTTTCAGTATTCCCCTACGGGAGCCCTTTAATCTAAATAGAAACTCACCTATCCCCGGTAAGCAGGCCATCCTCGTTAAGGGTTTATAAGGATTAGGTAAGCCGGCCGGTGCAACCAGAATCACCTTAATAACCCGCTCAGCATGCTGAGTGCAGAATAGTATGCCAGTTCCACCACCCATTGATTGCCCTATCAGCGAGGCCTTTTTGATCCCCAGTGCATCCATGAATTTTTGTAACTGGCTGGCATATAGGGTATAACCGTAATCCATCGGCTCCCTGGTACTGTAGCCGAATCCCCAGAGGTCAAGGGCGTAGACCTTGAATTCTTTAGCTAGTGCCTCCAGATTGTTACTCCATTGCAATGAATCGTAGAAGTAGCCATGTAGTAAGATAACCGGTTCCCCATCGCCCATTTCAATATAGTGAGTGACGTGACCATCCAAGTCAACGAACTTCCCGCTAGCGTATTTTTGGCTCCATTCGTCTAGGGGTTGACTATTCCACGGAACAAATTTGGTCATCCTTAACCTCTTTTAAGACGGTTTAATCTACTATTGGGATACCAAATAACCATTACGACCTCTACTGTTACCACGAAGGATACATCCGTAGATTCGGGGTGTCAATCTATCAACTAAGTTGGCTCAAGGCTTTACGTCGCAACGAAACACACTTTTCGTCGTTCTGTTACCTTAAGGATAAAACGGAAGGGTTCATTTCCAAGAATAAAGAAAATAAAAGGGTTCCTTTATACGATATATTAGCCGTTTATTGCATGAGAGCAGAGACTCAATTGAAAAGGCCTAATCCGCTCCGAACAAATTCAAGTACCCTGTTCCTGTTTATCTTGCGGCCTTCATGCCTTAGAAAAACGTGGGCAATCATCGGTAGATTTGCCAATGAACATTCCAAGCAATGGGGGGATACCGGGTACTGGATGGGGACCGCTCGTATAGCCTCCGCAGCGGTCGGAATCCTTATAAAAGAACTTGCAACGAGGGCACTCAGACGGGCGGAAGGGTACTTCTGGGGCTATCAGCATTCCCATTTCTGCTAACCTCCTTCGTTTGTTGCGGCCATTCAAAATGTAAAAGTATTTGCTACCGGGGTAAAAAATTGTCTGTCGGCGTAGTCAAAACTTTGTTGTTCCGCATAAGCTGTTATATCGTATCTTTTGCTCCCTCTAAAATAAGCAATATGCCTTCCCTTCCATAAGCACCCTGATACCTTATTCATGTAGATCAGTTGTACACCTTTAACACCATTGTTTGGGTTGGTTATGAGGCTTGATGATAATACAACAAAGTCTGGGTTGGATTTCCGATATCCACCTGTAATGTCATCAAGAGCCATGTGGTAGATTTGTGGGTCTGATAGGTCAGGAATAACGTTAGGTAATTGAATAAATCCAAAAACCATTGTTGCTTTTATGTCCTTATTCAAGAACCCGAGTCTGCCAGGTTCACTTATTTCTGGAGGTTTCTGCGCGGTCCAACTTGATAAGTCGGGGTACTCGATTGAAAAACCGCTTTTCTTGTCGGAACAGTGCCTAAGCGGAGTCTCGGATTTTTCCGTTCGCATCATTTCGTTCCGCCTTTATTATTGGTAACTATTAACCGACATTTCCCATTTCAATTCGCAATGAAGCATCCTGACCTTCATTATTCTTATCGGCAATAATATATCTATGGTATCTGGTTGTCAACAGGATGATGTATGCATCGGCAGTGGGTGCAAGACTGCACATTCCGTCATATTGTTAATCTTGGGCTGAGGTTATATAATGCTGTTTAATACGAGCGGACTCTAATCATAGCTAGGGGAATTAGGAGGTGAGGTTATGCCTGAGGAATTTCTGGTAGCACAAGACCTTCTCTAGTATTATCGAACTTGAATTTGTCCCGAGTGGTAAAATCTTGAGTTATAGCCACTGCGGCATGCCTCTTTTTGTGAGGGTCAACTCCGATAATTAGATAGCCCTCTGGTACTTGCTTTCGTTTCCTGGCTACGGTATTCTCCATTTGAGATGTCTCCTCCTACTTTAGATTTGGCGTTTGCGTTTACACCATTCTACTGTAGCCGGAGCCATCTCCATAGTTATTCAATATACTAATCCTGACTATGGTTGTCCTTAAAGGCCAGTACTTGCCCCCAGGCCGATGCCTGGGCCTCTGTTTGTTCATAAACCGGTGGCTTGAGGCTCACGAAAGCAGTGCCGCACGAGGGAAACGGATGAGATGCTCGTCAGGAAGCCAATCATGTCCAGCTAGCGCCTCGAGTTCGATCTTCTCTCTGCGGTATTATACTCCTTTTGGAGTATTGACAATGTCCTAAGAACGCATGATAGCCCTTTTTCTTCTACGATATCTTCGCCAGAGGAAGATACCAACTACCAGCGAAGTAATGATTATTACTGCAAATACATAACTTGCAATCTCAAGCGGGTAGTCGTCTTGTGGGTCCCGAATCCTGTCATAGTCAGTGTCCACTCTGTTGGGGTTTGTTCCCGCGATTGCCTCTTCCGCATCACTCCAGCCATCGCCGTCCGAGTCCAAATAATCCCCTGGGTCATATCTTATAAGCTCAATGTCAACCATATCGTCAGCTGTAATTTCAGCCCTTAATTTTGTCAGATAGTACTCATCACCTCGTAAAGAAGTGAACAATAACTCATATAGCCTGCCTTTTACCCACAAATCCTGGAGACGTATTTCCTCTCCGAATTCGAGGTAGAATACATTTTCCTCTCTTTCTAAGGAGAGTACCTGCCCTGGAACATTGAGAGAAAGGAATTGGTACTCTCTGGGCACCACTTTTTGGTTTGCGAACACATACAAAAGGACTTCAGAAGCTTTTGAGCTCAAAGAAGTAATCCTGAGAGGATAGATTATCTCATCTGACTCAAAGCTCAGCTTCAGAGGCTCAATTGTTCCTGCTGCCAAACCTGTAGCTTCTTCCCCGGTATTGATTCTCGTGGCAACAAAATACCACTCTTTAGTAATGTAATCATCGAGGATCTTTTCACCCTCTTCAGGAAAGGAGTACCCATTCGAATTCAGCCAGTCTACCAATGCCGTTGGGTCTTGGGCAGATAGAATAGCTACATCATAAGGGCCAATAATCGTTCTCTCTAAAACCTCCACCGCCGGACCAAGCGGAAGCGGAATAAAACGGGCACAACCTATGCGGACAGGCAAGTCTTCTGTAGTAATTTGGGATAGCTCCCAGAACAGATCGGGGTCTGAAACATCTATGTCGGGATAATTGGGCACCGGGATAACCCAAGCGAATTCATCGGCATTGCCCTCATATTTAACCGCTAGAATCAAATCTTCCCTGTTATTCTCGTATAATATGATTGCCTTTTGAGAAGGCTGAAAGATATCATCTCCTAGCAGGGCAAAAAACGCCCCATCGGCAAGGGCAGTACCAGCCGACATTGAGAGCAACATTGTTAATAATAAACTAACGGCTAGCGCTGCAAATACATATCTTCTCATGGTGGTTCCCCTTTAGCATATCGCTATGACTCGATCATTGGCTATTAGGTCTCCTCCCACTCTTAAAGCAACACTGAAATTATATTATTTTAGGGTCATTTTAGATGTCTATACTTCCATTCTACCCCTATATATGCGGTTGTCAATACCCCCAAATACGAAGCCCCCTCTTCGAAAAGCTGTTTATCAAAGGGTATGGTTAAACCCCTCGACTGCAAATTGGTTTGAAAACATCCAGGTATTACCCTTGAGGACTATTTGGAGCACTATGGAAAAGTAGAACTGGTATAACAGATTGGGAGACTTTTGAGATGCTGCACACATACAAGGTCAGTAACGTTTCACGACAGCTTGCAGGATTATACAATTGACACCAAAATTGGTAATCCTGTTTGAAGTTCTATAAGGCGCGGTTGTCATAGAAATAGCTACATTTGTATCACTCCAAGCTGCTGTAAAAGTGATAGTCGGTCCCAATAAGCCCAGCTCTCTACCTGCTTACCCCCACTCAGACGGGCAATTGAAACACCGAGGGCGTTCAAGGTCACTCATGTCTTTCCTATCCCGTATACCTTGAGGTTAGAAATTTTGTCTTAATTCGAATCCTCTCAGAAATTCTCTCACTTTCTTGAGTGCATCGGGAGCTTCAATATCAAGGACGAACACCTTATCAATATCTTCGCAATACCATATGGCAGTAATACCTGCCCCTTGTAGACCACTTCCCGGTCGTGAGGTTATGGACTGGTAAGAAACCCTATAGCCGCTCATAAGTTCAGTGCCAGGTTGCCCGTAGATTTCCCAATCCACAGTTACTCCAAGAATTCGCCCCCATGATTGCTCCAATTCATACACATGAACCTCTGCCCATGCCCTCGCGGCATCGGTTGAACCCTGAACTGATTCTTCCATTATATCTTTGGCCGTATCAGGTTGTTTGCCAGCTTCATACCAAGTCAAGTAAAAGAGACTATTATTATCTGGTGCCCATCGGAAACTGCCCGCGCTTGCGCGTCCCTTTTCAGATGTCGCTTCGGTATCCGCTCGATAGTCGAAGGCAAAATCATATTTATCAAAAGTATGTGCAGGAGTCCCGATGCATCCAAGCATTAAACTAGCTAGTGCTGCGACAGCTATACCTAAAGCAATCCTCGGCAATTTTGTACCTCCTTTCATATTGAGCCTTTATTTTCGTTCTTTCTTTATTTCCCAATACATTATGTACCAACCACGCTGAATACTACTAAAAACATAAAACCGACCTTTTGAGGTCGGTTTCACTATTGGCTCCCCGTCATCCAAGTGCCCACTTAAGGGTGGCGGTTCAATGCCTCCTCTTCTGCCCACCATACGCCGTATTCTGTTTTGGGGTTTAAATATACTCCCGTAATACCCCGTTGTCAATACCCAGTCTCTTCCAATACAAGATGAGCCTGGAGGGAGGGATGATTTCTAACACAAGGTGAGCCTGAAGGACTAAGGCAGCTCGTTTATGATTGGGACATGCGACTAATTATGAACGACAAAGGTCTACAAGCAATAGAACAGGTCAGGCAATTTCTAGAGGGGAGTGAGGCGGTAGAGTTCAGTGGTCTAACGGCCAAAGAGAAATACTACTGGATAGAGGAGGTGCTGATGCAGGACTTCGGGCTTCTTCTGTAACTTTTACCAGTTGAACAATCAGCCAGATCGTTACTTAGAGCTGGCAGATGTCAGCAGGCCTGAGTTGAAACAAAACTGGTTGCTACGCTACACGAACCTGACGCTCGTCACGTCGGTTTCCCAGATTCCAATGGTACGTTAGCCCATACGAAGTCTTGCCCGCAATGGGCACAACGGCGAAACCTAGTGATATCGTGCCCACAGAAAGGACAACTTGCTCTTTGAAGTGATATGACAACCGACCTCTCCCCGTACCGTTCTCCTTCTTGCGGAAGTTCCTTCGTTGGTTGCCTTGCTATCACCTCAGTATGTGGAACCAACTCCGAAGATAAATCGCTATCAAAATCATGTTTCAGGCATTCAATATTAGTCAGTTCATATAATCTGTTTGCTATGTCCGACCTTGGGAATTTCCTTCCTGAAAGGTAGTCTCCGAGTGTATCTGGGTGCACCTTAAGGAAGCCAGCCAGCGCCTTTTTTGTTTTGAAGTCGGTTTGCATACGCCACCAATGGGTCAGTTTTTCTGATAATTCTTTATGTTTTGCAGAATGGTGTACCAATGTGTCCTCCAGTTTACAGCTATGGTAACAGATAATGTAAATTTTTTCATCGCCAACTGTTTGACACTAATGCAATACCGGCGGTCACTTTTCATCGTATTGTTAAATTTCAGGGTTACCAGATATAAATCACACAGAAATACCAGTGAAAACAGATAAATTACTGGATTCGTGCCTGGAAATGCTTTAAGCAAACCGGAAACAGGCAGAAAAGGTTCTACCTTTTATCCTGCACGGTCTACCAGAAATCACACACAAAACGTTAAAGATATCACCCCACTGATAGCCAAACTTGTTAACAATGGACTACCTTTATTGTTAACAAAATTCATCAATTCACGAAGGCTGAGGTGGACCCCGAAATTTGGACAGGTTGTTAAGAGTGGGTTCTGCTCCCTAAAATAATAAAGACAGAACAGGAGGAGCAGGACATGAAACAGAACCGAAAGAAACACAGCCCATCATTTAAAGCCAGGGTAGCCCTGGAAGCATTAAAGGGTGAAGAGACGATAGCCGAATTGGCCAATAGATTCGAGGTCCACCCTGGACAGATTCGCAAATGGAAGAATTCCCTGGCTGAAGGCGCTGCCGGTGTCTTCGGTGGTGACCATGACCAGAAGAAAAGCGATGATGCTCTCATTGCCCAGTTATACCAGCAGATTGGCCAGCTCAAGGTAGAGCGGGATTTCTTGGAGAGCGCCTTGGGTCGCTGAGCGTAGAGCGACGGCGTAAGGTGGTAGACCGCCGACATCCGTCGCTCTCAGTGGCGAGCCAGTGCCGGTTGCTGGGAATTAGCCGCTCTGGTCTGTACTACCAACCCAAAGGAATCTCTGAGGAGGATCTAACTCTTATGAAGCTAATCGACCGTCAATACCTGGCCACACCGTTCTACGGGTCACGCAAAATAGCCGCGTGGCTGAAGAGCCAGAACTACCACGTCAACCGGAAACGTGTCCGCAGACTCATGCGGATAATGGGGCTCAAGGCCATCTACCGTCGCCCCAGGACCAGTAAGCCGGCGTCGGGCCATAAGA
>CAZMUW010000049.1:0-8175 GCA_964569645.1 uncultured Desulfobacteraceae bacterium
GGATCCCATTTTTTAATGCTCACACGTGGCTTGATTGTTGATTCCATATCTTTTTCCCATTATAGCTCCACCATTAAAAGTCAAGGTTGGAATTGTTGTTCTCATTAATTATTCGTGTCTCATTGGCATTGTGTTTTCGTTGACTTATGATTTAGACACGAGTATATCTGAGAATACTTTCAAATTTTTTTCCAGGGGATCGAGGCTATTCTCGGACAGCCTCCTAGTTCAAGCATTTGTTTATGAGAGATTTGAAGGTTGGGCACAAAGATAACCTTCTTTCAATGCCTTTAGATTGGCCTCCTCTGTCCCTTGGGGGGCACTCTCCAACGCTGCTTTTTCCATAGCTTCTTTGCTAACTATGCCTGTTAGATTGGTGAGAGCTCCTAGCATTACCATATTAGCTACAATTCCCTTACCCAGTTTCTCAAAGGCCAGAGAGGTAGCAGGAACTTTGGTCACTTTGACCTCGGATTCATCTGGAATTCGGGTTATTGTATCTGAATCTATGATTAGTATTCCCCCCCTTTTTAGACTGTTCATATGCTTATCCAGGGCTTCCTGAGACATAGCCACCAAGATATCAGGCTCATCTACCAAGGGATAATGGATGGCCTCATCAGAAATAACCACCTCTGAGTGGCAGGCCCCACCCCTTGCCTCGGGACCGTAAGATTGACTCTGAACTACACCCTTTTTATCATGCATGGCTGCTCTGGCTAAGATGATTCCTGAAAGCACTATTCCCTGTCCACCAAATCCAGTCAATCTCACCTCAATTCTCGGCACCTTTTCCCTCCCTTTTCTTAATGAGCGCTCTTAAGGAAGTACCAAATTCAGCCTTTTCCGTATCTACAAATTCGCCAATAATGAATCTGTCGCTTAACTCTTCCTTAGGCATCTTTTCTGCCCTCTTTTTCCTTATCGAGCTCTCTTTCAACCACTTCATCATCTGTATCCCGTCACCGATTCTGTTTCTCCTTCCATATTGGGTAGGACATTGTGAGATAATCTCTATAAAAGAGAAGCCTACCTTCCGGATGCCTTTTTTGATAGAGTTAATCAGGGGCCTTGTCTGAAAAGTAGTCCATCTGGCTACATAGGTGGCTCCGCAGGTAGCGGCCAGCTCACACAAGTCAAAAGGATACTCAATATGTCCCAGTTGAGAGGTCATAGTAAATGCACCACGAGGAGTGGTGGGTGAGAACTGCCCACCTGTCATTCCATAGTTAAAGTTATTGACTACTATTGCTACCAGGTCAACATTTCGTCTTGCAGTTTGAATGAGGTGATTCCCACCAATACCGGAAACCTCCCCATCCCCCATATGGCAGATTACAGTAAGCTCAGGATTGGCCAATTTTACACCAGTGGCAAACCCCAAGGGTCTACCGTGAAGGGTATGGAAGTAGTCTCCTATCCAGTAAGTACACATTCTTCCAGTACAACCGCTACCTCCCACCCATAAAACCTTATCTATATCTAACCTTAATTCCTCTATGGCCTTGATAGTATAATACCAGATCTGAGGTATTCCACATCCCGGACACCAAAGATGAGGGTTCCCTGGACGGTCAAATCTAAAATATTTTAGGGCCGGATGTTTTTTCAACTATATTACCCTCCTTATGAGGTCATATATTTCTCTTGGTCTATGGAGCTCAACACCTGGTTTGGGCAACGAGATAACATCTGCCATTCCCCCAACAGCTCTCTCTGCTTCTCTAACCATTTTTCCCATATTCATCTCCGGAAAGATTATTGCCCTGGGTTTTTTCTTTGCAATATCTTTAATGACTTTATCCTGGAAGGGCCAGATAGTTATCAGTCTAAGATACCCCACTTTAAGTCCTCTCCCCCTTGCTTCCAGGACAGCACTCTTTACCGACCTTGCCACGGAACCGTAAGATAAAACCACCACCTGTGCATCCTCCAGGTATGCAGACTCGATTTTGCTCAGCTGCTCCGCCTTTTTTTCAACCTTATTCCATAATCGGGAGACCATTGTTTTTTGCACCTGGTACTCTGTAGAGGGAGAGCCTGTTTCTGTGTGGGTAAGGCCAGATACAGGCATCCTGTATCCTTCTCCAAAGGCGGGCATAGGAGGAACATCAGTATCACCTTTTACTCTAAAAGGAATAAATTCTTGCGGGGGAACATCTGGTCTTTTTCTTTCTGCGATATTTACCTTTTGTGGAATGATTACCTTCTCTCTCATATGGCCGACTATCTCATCGGCAAGGATAAAAGTCGGCACCCTATAAATCTCCGAGAGATTAAAGGCCTCTACAGTGAGGTCAAACATCTCCTGAGGGGATTCCGGAGCAAGTGCTATTATAGAATAATCGGCATTACTCCCATACCTCACCTGATAGACATCCCCTTGCATAGTTTTGGTAGCCGCTCCTGTTCCTGGACCCGCCCTTTGCACATCTACAATTACGCAGGGAGTTTCCGTTATAGCTGCATAACCTATGCATTCCTGCATCAGGCATATTCCATTGCCCGAGGTAGCGGTCATAGCCTTGCACCCAGCATTGGCAGCACCAATGACAATAGTCAGAGAATCAAGTTCATCTGCACCCTGGACAAAGATTCCTCCAACATCAAATAACCTCCATGATAGTCTTACAGAGATTTCAGTAGCCGGGGTGATTGGATACCCGGCAAATAGATTGCATCCAGCGGCTATGGCTCCTTCAGCACAGGCCTCATCGCCCTGAAAGAGATGGGCGCCAGAGAGAATTTGCCTATTCATCTTTCCCTCCTTCCACAGCTATGGCAAAGGCTGAACAGTATGATTCGCAGATCCTGCAGAGAGTACAGGCCTTTAGATTCTCTACCCGGGCAGGGTGGACTCCCCCAGGATTTCGATGGGGTGAGAAAGACAAAACACTCTTAGGGCAGAACTCTATACAGATACCACAACCTGCACATAGATTTTCATCCACATAAATATCTTTCATCCTTTCTCCTTTTTTGCAGGCAAGGGATCCCGGAAATATCTTTTAGGACAGATCTGATCTAAATACAAGATATTAATTGCCCCAGTCCCGGTAATCTCTTAAGTAGCAAGGCCGACAGAATTTTCAAGACTTCCAATCAGGAAGGGAACCTGAAGATGGCCATTTCCCCTAACTCCTCTTCGATTCTCAATAGTCTGTTATATTTACATATCCTCTCGGAGCGGGAGAGGGATCCTGTCTTTATCTGTCCGCTTCCAGTAGCCACACTCAGATCGGCTATAAAGCTGTCTTCTGTCTCTCCGGAGCGATGGGAGATAATCGTCTTCCAGCCGGTTCTGTGGGCCATCTCAATAGCCTGGAGTGTCTCTGTAAGGGTTCCTATCTGGTTAAGCTTTATCAAAACAGCGTTTGCAGAACCCTCTTTTATACCCCTGGCGATTCTCTCAGGATTGGTAACAAAGAGATCATCACCTACAATCTGAATTTGGCCTCCTAATCTCTGAGTCAAGATCTTCCAGCCATCCCAGTCGCTCTCATCGAGGCCATCTTCAAGGGAGAAGATAGGGTACCTCTTAACCCAGTCAGTGTAGAAGTCTATCATCATCTCTGAATCCCTTTCCGATTGGTCAGACATGCTAAGTGTATACCTACCATCCTTATAAAAAGAAGAGGCTGCTGCATCAATGGCCAGAACTAAATCCTCACCAGGCCTATAACCGGCCTTTTCTATCCCATGTAATATCATCTCTATCCCCTGGTCGTTTGACTTGAGATTTGGTGCGAAGCCACCTTCATCACCAACACCTGTTGATAACCCTTTATCTGAGAGAATCTTAGCAAGGGAATGAAAGACCTCTACTCCAATTCTTAGGGCATCTTTGAAAGTCTCTCCCCCTTTGGGCACGATCATAAATTCCTGAAGGTCCAGATTGTTGGCAGCATGCATGCCTCCATTTAAAATATTCATCATAGGCATGGGGAGCCTGCATGCCTTTGTCCCGCCTATGTATCTATAAAGAGGGATTCCCAAGGAGTCGGCAGCGGCCCTCGCTACAGCAAGAGATACACCCAATATTGCATTTGCCCCCAATTTTCCTTTGTTTGGTGTACCATCTAACTCGATCATCGTTTTATCAATCAGGGATTGGGCAAAACCATCCATCCCTGTTATGGCTGGACCAATACTATTGTTAACATTATCCACTGCCTTCACTACACCTTTGCCTGAATATCTTTTTGAATCACCGTCCCTCAACTCTAAGGCCTCAAACTCACCTGTAGAGGCACCAGATGGAACAGCAGCCTGGCCCCATCCACCATCAGATAGACCCACCTCAACCTCAACAGTGGGATTTCCTCTGGAATCCAGGATCTCTCGTGCAAAGACAAGCTCAATCTTTTCCATAGTATTCCTCCCTAAGAAGTGACTAAAGTTTAAAGTGCCTAAAGTGAGCTAAAGTTAGAGTGAATGTAACCCCCTAACCAGTCATTTGTCTGACATAGGTACAAGGCTAAGGGCTATGGGTTTTTTCTTTCTTTTGCCTCCTGCCTACTGCGCCCTATTCCATACAACAGACTACTGACAACTCACTACTGACCATTGTTGTTTTATCTCTCTTTGAAGAAAATCTTTACCGGGATAAGATTTAATCCAAATCGATCTCTAAACTGGTTTACAAGGTATCTCTCGTAAGAAGCATGAACACTATCTGGCCGGTTGACAAAGATAATAAAAGCAGGTGGATGAACCGAGACCTGAGTGGCATAAAGGAATTTAGGCCTCCTTCCACCAATAAGTGGCGGAGGATGTTTATTGACTATATCCCCTAAAACCCTGTTAATCGAAGGTGTTGACGCATGAGAATTATATTGTGCCCAGACTTTATCTATCAGCTTAAACAATTTTTTAACCCTCTCTCCGGTTAGGGCAGAAATATTTATTGTGGGTACAAAAGAGACAAATCTCAATTGCCTGTCAATAGCATTTTCTAAGGACCTAATTAAAGAGGGATTATTCTTAATAAGATCCCATTTATTAAACGCTATGACCATACCGCAACCCCTCTCAAGTGCATATCCGCAGATTCTTGCATCCTGCTCATATACACCTGCCTTAGAGTCGAGCAATATAACGGAAATATGACACCTGTTAATCGTCTTTAATGCCTTAATTATCGAAAATTTTTCAATCCGCTCCTTAACCCGACCCCTTCTTCTAATCCCTGCGGTATCTATTAATAGATAGGATTTCCCCTCCCTTTCAAAAGATATATCCACGGAATCTCTGGTAGTCCCTGGCAGCTCACTAACAACTAATCTATCAGACCCAATGATCCTGTTGATGAGGGAAGATTTACCAACATTGGGGCGACCAATAATTGCTATCTTTATCCGGCCTTCTTCCTCCTGAAGCTGTTCACTAACAGGGAGATCTTTAATGACCTGCTCCATGAGGGATCCAATCCCGTATCCATGAGCCGAGGATATGGGAAAAACCCTTTCCATACCAAGGGAATAGAATTCCAAGCTTAAATATTCATGTTCCGGGTCATCAATCTTGTTTACCACATAAAATACCTTTTTCTCGGATCGCCTAAGAAGCACGAGCAGCTCCTCATCACCCAACACAGGGCCAGTCCTCCCATCAAACAAGAGGATGATTAAATCAGCATCCTCGATAGCCATCTCCACCTGTTTCTTTACCTTATCTGATAGTGCTCTCTCTTGAGAGGAGTCAAATCCGCCTGTATCAACAAGCACCAAATTTTTGCCCTCCCACTTTATAGTGGCGTACAGGCGATCCCTGGTTACACCCGGGATGTCATCAACGAGGGCATCCCTCTTTTTTGTTAAACGGTTGAAAAGGGTAGATTTACCAACATTGGGGCGACCGACTATGGCGACAATAGGAAGCATTAAGATCTAACTTCTTTTCTTGGCCTATCTTTGGCTGAGGCCTTTGGTAAAATTATGTAAAAGTCATTTCCATTCTCTCCTGGCTTGCAACCTGCATGTCCTCCATGGAGTTGAACTATATTATTAATAAAATAGAGTCCGTGCCCTGAGCCCCCTTTACTGTTATCTTCAGGGACTTTATAGCCATCTTCAAATATCAGGAGTGTCTCTTTTTTGGAAATCGGCTTACCTGTGCTAAATAGACTAAATTTAAGGGCATTTCGGATTTCCTCCTGGCCTGCTATCTCTATATTGTAAGAGATATACTTTCGATAGTTGCCATCTTCATCCGGGGCTGGCTGACAATACCTCAGGACATTGGAGAGAAGATTCGCAAAGACCTGAGCCGTCAGACCCAGATCAATAAATATGGTCAGATCCCTATCTGAAGGTAAACTTGATGGTTCAATTATATCTATCCCTTTATCCTTCAATCTTTTCCCGTAGTGTTCCAGTTCCGGCAAAAATATATCCTTTAGAAGATTGCAAGATCGTCTCTTTAGCACATAGCCTCCGGCCTTGAAATGTTCTCCCCGAAAGAGTGTCTCGATAAAGAGACTTAAATGTTTAAAGTGGCTTTCAAATTCTTCCATCTTTTTTCCCATATCCTGGTGGATACTGTGGAGACTATCCACTGCTCTGATAATCTTTTCTTTTGATGGGTACTCATGGGTCCCAATCTTAGGAAGGAGGGAGCTAAGGCCTTCTAATTCGGAAAGATGTTTGTTTAGGTTCTTTTTCATATTGATCAAAAAGGCATGATAATAGAGATTTGGTGTAATCACATTGTGTTCAATATCTGATACGAGCTGGTTGATAAATCGAATATGTTCTATATTCTGGTCAACAACGAGCTTATTATGCATATTATAACCGACCCTGTTGGCGTATTTCTGGAAAAAGAGAGATTCATGTTCACTCATCCTTTTAACCGGATATATCTCGAACATGCCTAAAACTTGATCATCTAAGAAAAGGGGGACCTTATCTGCTAAGACCTTTTTCCCAATAATAGGAAAGAGAAAAGAGGAACCGGCTCGGTAAGGGCTATCGTGAATGACAACATCTGCCCTGGCTGGCGCAGGAGGATCCAGAAGCCCTTCAGAGGTGCAGCACTGGAGCATCAAAGCCCTATCTTCAGGCCTGATTATATAGATGCAGCTTTCATAGTTGAAAAAGAATTTTATTACGGCAACTGCTATCCTGTAAAGATTATTAAGGGTTGCAAATTCCTGTGCCAGATCAAAGAAGGCAAAGATAGCCATTGTCTCCCTGGTTTTAAATCTATAGGCAGTATAATCCTGTTCCTTCTTTTTTAAAAGCTCGAGTGCCTGATCAAGATCGCGACTCAAGGATCCCTCCTCAATAAGAAGTGTCTAAAGTTATAAGTGAACACCATAGACACGATACCTGAATCTAATGAATGATAGGTGATTGGTTACTTTTTTATGATAACAAATTGCACTGATGTTTAAAAGCCAAACTTTATGATAAGATATTAAATTATGATGAGAGAGGAAAGATCCGGACAAAGGAAATGGGATGGAACTGCCTATGAGCCAGATCCGTTCCTCTGGGTTCGATTAGAAAGAGAGATACCCGAGGAGATTTGCCTTAAGGCCCTGGTGAGCTATAGTCATGAAAAAGGCTTTTTGCTCCCTTTTCTGAGCCAAGCCTTTCAGATCCTACCAAAAAAAAGGTCTATTGTTCCTTTATATGCTCATGCCCCTAAAATCAAATCATTTGAGCTCGATCTCATCATCCTTACCTATCTACTGAGGGCACAGGCAATGGATCTAAGCGGAAAAATGGTAAATGAGAAGCAAATCCCTGGTGGAGAAACATTCTTTCGTGGGCCCCACTCTCTTAATACGCGCCCCATGGAGGAGTTGTTTGGGGAGGATAGAGAGGCCTTCCTGTCAGCCGGCAGGAGACTAAATGGCAAGGTGAGGAATTTTGGAGATGCAGCTATCTGTTTGCCTGTGCTTCCAAGGGTACCTGTGACCCTGATCCTCTGGGAAAAAGATGATGAATTCCCGGCAGAGATCAAGGTTAATTTCGACAGCACCATATCAAGCCATCTCCCGCTGGATATCATCTGGGCTATGATAGATGTGGCCTCTAAATGGATGACGCTATCTGTTTGAGAAGAATATCTCAAACCTTCTTGCCCTGCCTCGATTCCTTCAGGGATTGCTCTTAGCTCCTTACATGCCGATTGTTTGACTAAATGTGTCAAACAATTTCGATTGGG
>CAZMUW010000050.1:0-8137 GCA_964569645.1 uncultured Desulfobacteraceae bacterium
TGATGTGGTCTTTGAAAAAGATGGTAAGAGGTTTTTAGAAACCTTCCCCCAGAGCCGCCTCGAGCCGGTTGCCGATATCTTTCAGCGGTATCAAAACGGTGAATCCGATCATCCGATGGATTTTTTCTTGAGACAATTGGCCTACCAATTACCTGTTGAAAATTCGAGCGGTGAACTCTCCAATAGTAAAACAGATCTTCTTCCTCACCAGATTTTATTAACCCATCAGATTATTAGCGCCCGCAGACGAAAATTCTTGATTGCCGATGAGGTTGGACTGGGGAAGACCATTGAAGTGGGAATGATTATTAAAGAGCTGTTAGCACGTGGCGAGGCTAAGAGAATATTAATCATTTGCCCCGCAGGTCTTACTGTAAACTGGCAGAACGAAATGAAAGATTGCTTCAGAATTTTTTTTGACATCTTTGGCCGGGACTTTTCTGATGCTAACCCTCATGCATGGGAGCGGCACAGTTTAGTAATTATTTCAATAGACACGATCAAGAAGCCACAACGTTTGGAAAAAATGATGACAGGTCCGGACTGGAACTTGATTGTTTTTGATGAAGCCCATCACCTGAGCAGGAAGAGATACGGTAAAAAGATAGATGTCACCCAGAATTACCGATTGGCAGAGAAAACCAAGGGTAAAGCCCGTGATTCCCTCTTTCTGACGGCTACTCCTCACCAGGGGGATGCTTACCAATTCTGGTCTTTGATTCAGCTCTTGGATGATCAACTTTTTGAAGAACCGGAGGCAATGCTGGATCACAGAGGCCTCCTCGGCAGAGTTATGTTTCGGCGTACAAAAAGGGAAGTCACGGATGCCCAGGGCAATCCGATTTTCATGCGGAGGCGGGTGCATACCCAAGAATTTCAACTCTCCATGCGCGAGCAGCGATTTTACGATCGGCTGACTGAATACTTAAGAGAAGGATACGACGCTGCAGGCGTAGGGGAAGACAAAACCACCAAACAACAGCGGGCAGTAGGCTTTGTTATGGCCACCTTTCAAAAAATTATGTCTTCCAGCCCAAGGGCAATAAAACAGGCTCTCAGACGCCGACTGATTGCTCTTTATGCCCGGAAACAGATGTCTCTCGAAAGTGGTGCCTATGGGGCCATAACCAGGCCGGAAATCGCATCCAAAATCATAAATTTTCAAGAAGAAATGCGAAGAATGGTTGCTGAGTTACTCTCCTATCGGCAGGCAAACATTGACTATACGGAAGCTGATTCATATATCACCAGACTAAAACAACGACTTATGAAAAGGCCTCGGTTTGAGGAAGAAGTCACCCATTGGGCGCTGGATGCCATGGAATCGGGGGATGGGATCATTGAAGGCGCGGCCAATATCCCTAATGAGGAGGAAAAAATAAAAGAACTTATAGAGCTTGTGGATGAAGGGCCTGACCGGAAGTTTGACACCTTGATTCGAGCTATTGAACAGATCAGGAGGGAAAATAAGAATGAAAAGATGATCATCTTCACTCAATACCTGGAAACCCTCTATTTCCTTCAAGATGAGATAGGTAAATATTATGATCCTAAGAAGATAGCAATCGTTAGGGGCGGCCCGTTGGAAGATAAAATCGCATCTTGCGAATCTTTCTGGGATGAGGACGGTGCCCAGTTCCTCATCTCCACCTCAGCAGGAGGTGAAGGAATCAACCTTCAGGTTTGTCGAATTCTATTCAACTATGATCTACCGTGGAATCCTATGGCCGTTGAACAGCGTATTGGTCGGATTCATAGATATGGCCAAACCGAAACGGTCCAGGTATATCACCTTGTTGCCGAGGGAACCATAGAAGAAAAGGTTTACGCAATCCTCGAAGAAAAACTTTCTGAAATAGCAATGGCCATTGGTAAAGTAGACCCCATAACGGGTGACGTAAGTGAAGATTTCCGGTCTGAGATACTTGGATTCTTAGGGTCGAGCACAAACTATACTTCTCTCTATAGGGAGGCCCTTCTATATCGAAACTACGAAAGAACTGAACAAGAGATCGCCGAAGCCATCCAGGTAGCGAAAGATGCCAGCGAGGCCCTTCGACAGCTTACTCAGGACCTCTCAACCTTTAACTTGGAATACTACAGGAAACTGGAAGGGAAGTTTACGCTGGAAGATTTGAAACGATTCACGGAAAAAGCGATCCTGCGCCTGGGTGGAAGCTTTATCCCATCTGGTGATCTTATTCAAATAGGGGTTCCTCCGGTGCTAAGGAAATATCCGGACGTGGCATCTCGTTATGAAAACGTCACCTTTTCCAGGAAAACCGCTACCCGAAAAAGGAATGTAGATTTATTAGGAATTGGTCATCCTCTCATTGATGCCTTATTAACCTTCTATAAAAGCGAATCCGTATCAGGGGAATTGTTGAATATCAGATGTGATAGTGCACCCACATGCCTGACCGCTCGATATCTCTTTACAATTGAATTTGAGGATGGCACCAGGCGTGAACTGTATCAGAGCTTTTTGATTGATGGAGAAGAAGTGTTAGGCGATTTGGATTTCCTGCTACGAGACGACTTTAAAGAGATGGGATCGGCGGAACCTGTATCTTTTATGGCAGATAAATTGAGGATGTTCACCCAAAATCAAGAAGCAAAGATCCGTTCAAATTATGATGGGGTTATCAATATCCGACATAAGTGCATTGGGATTCAAGCTATAAATTGAAAGACCCAAATCCCATAAATAGTTCAACGATCATATGAATACCACAACTTAAGCTAAGATAGTATCGGTGCATTTGTCTTATCCGATCGTCTATCAAGGTCATCATGCCTATTAATCCCTTCAACATAATTTCACAGGTATTTCGTAAAAACCAATTCCATTGCGATCATCATGGTGGTAAGGTGTAAATGGCAAAATGATCGGCACCGAGTCCCTAAGCACATATGACCAAAACCACTATCCACAATTATTATAGCCCCCCTATCACCACTATCCCTACCATTAATCTCATCATCAATCCTTCAATTCCCCGAATCAACAGTATCAACAAAACACCAAACCCATGGAATGATTCCACACGGATAATTCCGTCCAAAACCAAACATAAATAAACCACTGAAAGGAGGTGAAAACCATGGCATACACGCCAGGTTGTCATATAAGGAATCCTGGGTCTTCAGGCTTGGGCACAGCCTAGCCATCTTTTTCTCTGTGCATTATGCCTATTTTACACTTGTCACAGCAGCTGCTGTTGTAATACACCTTGTATGACGTGATGATGGGAAGCAAGAAAATGCCTGTAAGCTTCAGATTGGATGAGAAGGCAGAAAAAGCTACCTGACTGAATATATGGACTTGCCGTTAATATCTTTGCCCCAAAAAGCTCCCGGATTGCCCGGCAGTTGCTAATAGAACCAGGCCGGAGTTTTACTCAGCGGGAATTATCCCAGGTGACCGGTTTGGATGAAGGGCATACCAGCCGCCTCATTCGCAGGCTTGAAGAAATCAGATTGATTATTAGAGATGATCAAGGTTCTTTAAAACCTTATGATCCGGATCACCTGCTTGATGCCTGGCATGAAGTTTATGATTTCAGCCGGCATCAAATTATCAAGGGACATATCGCTGCCCGATCTGGCGATGAGCTCCTTCATCGGGTAGCCAATATCCTCGAGCAAAACGAAATAGATTATGCAGCCACTGGTCTGGCCGCAGCCTGGATATACACACACTTCGCCAATTTCCGAATTGCCTCCTTCTACTTTCGCCCCTCGCCAGGTGAGGAGATGACTGGAGCCCTTCATTTTCGGGAAGATGAACGTGGAGCTAACACCTGGCTGGTTGTTCCCAATGACGAAGGGGTCTTCAATGGATCAGAGGCTCGTGAGGGAATTCGGTGTGTCCATCCTGTGCAGATTTATTTAGATCTTAAAGGGCATCCGGTAGTTAGGCAAACAATCCCCCAACATCTCCGATATCATCCAGTGCCTCAAATCGGGTCACGCTGAGAGTGTATCATTTCTTTAGATCATTCTGAGGGCTGGGGCGGAGGGGCGAGCATTTCAATCAGCTCCTGTCTCGAGAAGGTTTTGAGCAAATTTGGGTCGTCTTCTAAAATGATACTATCCATTAAGTTGCGTTTTTTCTCTATAACGGCTGATATCTTCTCTTCAAGGGTCCCTTGCGTCACCAATTTGAAGACCTGGATGCCCCGCTTTTGTCCGATTCGGTGGACCCTATCAGTGGCCTGGTCCTCTTTGGCTGCGTTCCACCAGCGATCATAATGGATCACCACCGAGGCAGCCACCAGGTCTATGCCTATCCCTCCGGCCTTAAGGCTGCCCACATAAATTCGGCAGTCCGGGTCCCTGTTAAATCGGGCAACGATCTCCCCACGTTTCCGACTGGCGCCTGTGAGTGTCACATAGCCCACGTCAAGCCGTTGCAAGAACTTTTCTATGATTCGGATCATTTCAATGTACTGGCTGTATATGACGATTTTCTGGTCACTGTCGAGGCATTCAGAGACAAGCTCCTCGAAGAGCTCCCATTTGCCTGAGTGGTATTGTTCGTAATCATCTGCCTGGCCTTTCACCTGTGCGGGGTGATTGCATATCTGCTTAAGCATGTTGAGCAAGGCGAAGACATGCATATACGGTATGGGCTCTTCATCTCTCTTAAGGGCATCGATCAACCCCTTTCCCCTCGAGGCAATGGCATCCCGATAAAGTTTTACCTGATCGTCACTAAGGCAGCAGGTCCGGATGTCCTCGATCTTCTCCGGAAGCTCATCCAAGACCGTCTTTTTCAACCGGCGCAGGGTGAAAGGGGATATGAGTCTCGTCAGCGGTCTCTGGCTGGAGCTGGATGGATCCACTTCCATGGGCCGGAGATAACGTTCATGGAAATCCTCATCAGTTCCCAAGTATCCCGGAACGGTCAGGTCGAAAAGGGCCTTGAGCTCCCATAGTGTGTTTTCAATGGGTGTTCCAGTCACGCCGAATTTTATCCTGGAGTTTAGTTTTTTAGCCGCCTCGTAAGCCTGGGTCTTGGGATTCTTGATATATTGGATTTCATCAAACACGGCAAGGGCAAAGGGTACATCCTCGAATTGCCCAATGTCATTTCTGAGAATGCCATAAGAGGTCAAAAGCACATTCCCATCTTTCAAACTGTCCACAAGGTTTCGCTGGCCCCCGTGGAAGACAGTTGTTTTCAATTCGGGAGCATGATCTCGGAGCTTTTCTTGCCAGTGACTTAAGACGGTGGTGGGGCAGACAACAAGAAAGGGTTCCTCCACCCTGTTATGCTCCCGAAGCGCCACCATGAGTGCCATGACCTGATGGGTTTTGCCGAGGCCCATCTCGTCACAAAGCAAGCCCCCCAGGGAATTTTCAAACAGGAAGTAAAGCCACTCTAATCCCAGCTTCTGGTATGGACGAAGAGATGACCTCATCCCCTTCAATGGAGGTATGGGCCGAGAAGGTCTCCATTCCAAGATTCTTTTTGTCATCTCCACCTTCTCGCCTTGCCCTGTGACATTCAGGGAGCCGTGACTTGTCGTCTGGAGGCGAAGCAGATCTAAGCGGGAGAGTCTTATTCCTTTGGCTTGGTTGGCTGATTTCTTTCCTGGAATCGGGCCCAAGAGCTGGTCAAGGGGCTCAAAATCGGCCGACTGGCAATCAATCCAGCCGTTGGAGGTGGGGATATAACGCTGTCCCTCTTTTTTGGCGTGGAGGATTTCCGCCAGGGAAATCGATGTATTCCCAAATCCGTAGCTCATGGAAAGCCAGCACCAATCTCGATCGAGGGCCTTAGGGCTGATCTCCACCCGATCGTATCTCTTGAAGATCTTGAGGCTCTTGACTGAAGCATCCACGATGTGCGGGCCTTCAGAAAGCTCTTCGCCAAATTCTTGTAAAAAACTCGGAACCTGGGATCTCTTCAAGACCATCTTGATTGGGGACACAAACCTTCGTTGCATCTTTCCCGGTGGTTCAAGTTCGGCGAGGAGACCGAGCTCCTTAATGTGAACGAGATTTCCGTACCGGAATTTATCGAGGTTTTTTCTCTCAAATAACCGCGCCTCACCGTCCTCTTGGAGGAGCTGAATGATGGGTCGTACCTCCAGATCCAGTTCCGTGTTCATGGAGACTTTAAACAGGGACTTAAGGGGGATAGGGTGGATCGCCAGACCGTGCTGATTGGGAAGGCAGTCCTTGAAAGCGAGAAGCACTTCTTTCACTTCATTGCGGGGGATCACCATACGAAAAATTGGCTCTTCTTCCGAGCGTTTACAGGTGACCGTAAAGTTGCCGGTGGTCTTCTCTATGGCTGGATGAAATGTGCATCCGCCAGCGCCCATTTCCCGATAGCCATGGTAGGCGATCCGGAACCAGGCATTCTCCTCTAACACCCGCCGACGTGTTTTGAACCCCATCTCCGCCATGGTCCGCTCGTTGTCGGAAAGGGTCATAAGGGCAAGCTTCTCCAGTAGCGCTGCTCTGTGAGGGACGGCATCCTCATCAGCAATCTGACCAAAGCGCTCGATAAAACGGAGAACATCGGGGCCCTGGGATAGATAATGGAGCATCTCTTCCCCATCCGAGCTAAGTACTTTCAGAGATCCCTCAGGCTCCTCCCCAACAAAATGCATTTGGACAGATTGAGCAGTCTCCTTGCAGCCATCAGCAAGAACTCTGGCCAGGTGATACCAGATGCTCGATCTGAAGTCTTCCTCGGGAGTTCGTCCGTTGAGTTGTTTCTGAAAAGCTCTGTACAGATCAAGGAGTTTCAGTATATGGTGACACGTCTTTTTCCTCGAGGTGGAACATGAGCAGAACCTCTGGTCCGCATATTCTCTGTCGGCTTTCAAAAAAAAGGCAACTCCGGGACTGTGATCTGCCGGGTCAGGCACCAGGGCAAAACCATGGCGATGAAACTCTACCCAATGGAGGTCTGATAACGAAGAGGACTGGTCGTTGCTCTTCTGCCTTGCCTTTGGGGCTTGTCGTCGTAAGGTTGTATTCTTCTGAGCTCTGGGCATAGTATTGCCAATTTGAAGTCTTCCAGCTTCTTTCTGCATCTTGATACCTAACAAATTTGATCCGAAAAGAAAAGGTCATAGACGCCTAAACGATTACCTTTTATATTTCCCTCCTCATGTCCCTCTTTTCATCTTTCCATCATGGTCATCACACCTATCAATCCCGCCAATATTATTTCATAAGTATCTCGCAATAACCAATACCATTGGGATCATCATGGTGGTAAGCTAGGGCCAGATAAAATTATCGGCACCGGGTCCCTAAGCACATATGACCAAAACCACTATCCACAATTATTATAGCCCCCCTATCACCACTATCCCTACCATTAATCTCTTCATCAATCCTTTATTTCCTCAATTAACAATATCAACAAAACACCAAGGGCACCATGGGATGATTCCACACGGATAAGTCTGTCCAAATTTAAACATGAATCATACCACAGAAAGGAGGTTATTCTGATGGCATACACACCGGAAATACCACGCAAAGGTAGAAAAGTAATTCTTCTCTGGCATCGGTCAAGAAATATTTCGAAGGATGGACCGCAAAGCGGATATCAGATTTCTCTCATAACGAAAAAGGCTACAGAGAGACACCTAATGGACAGCCTATTTCATATAGTTACGCCGAAGAATTGCAAATGTAGGCGACTGCCCTTCCCTTCATACCACGCCCAATCTAATGCCACACATACCCCCTAATCAGGGCAATACTGCTACATACCGCCACGGGTAAGGGCACGGAAAAAATCCAGAGAATAAGGGGAAAATAGCAGGCAAATAGTGTATGATTTCCAGAAATTTATCAAAAAATATGGGGTAGCGACCAAAAACCACAAGTAAGAGGGGCTGATGAGATGAGAATCGAATCAAAACATTAGTGAAGGGTGGCAAATTGCAGATACATAGCAGATATCACAAGGTGTGATTATTTTGATAATGAGAATGTTCGTTTCTTATTTTTTTCAAATCAATTTCTGGAGAAAGCCCTCCTTTTCATGATGGAAGTGGTCTGTACCATTTTTGCTGGATATGGGTACTGGGTCCGCTTCATTGATGTGTTACCACACCGTGGGTTTGTGTATAGTTGTTCCTGGTATTGGGTCAGGAAGCTG
>CAZMUW010000051.1:0-8114 GCA_964569645.1 uncultured Desulfobacteraceae bacterium
AGGCCTCAAAAATTAGCTTTAATCTCAATAAGTTGTAGAATTTCCGAGACGTTATCATTATGGATCATGAAATGTTTTCCATTGTTCTTGATACCCTTAAGAAGATTGAGAGAGAGAGACTATCTCTTGAGACAAGATTGGAGATGGATAAGAAGGGTGATTTTCCTGAGGAGCTTATCCGCTTCCTGCTTGGACCGGATATTGGTCTTCATCTGATTTTTATCTCAGCCGAATATGGTGGTTTAGGAGCAAGCGCTATACAGATTGCAAAGATATCAGAGGAAATGGCCAAGATAGATATGGCTATTGCTACCTCATTTCTGGCAATCTGTCTGGGGATGGATCCTATCAGGGTGGCAGGAACAGAAGAACAGAAAGAAAAATACATCCGGAGAATCGCAGATGAGGGGCTAATTGTTTGCTATGGCGTAACCGAGCCTGAAGCAGGTTCCAATGTCCAGGCACTCAAGACAAAGGCGGAAAGAGTGCTTGACGAAAAAGGGCGAATCAAGGGCTACAGGATAAATGGACAGAAACAGTTTATTACCAACGGTGGGGTGGCAGACCTATACACCATACTTGCTGACACCCCTGAGGGACCATCTTTTTTTATAATTGAGAAAGGAACAAAAGGTCTTCTACCTGGAAAACATGAGGATAAGCATGGTATTAGGGCCTCGGACACTGCATCTATTACACTGGAAGATCTCTATGTTCCGGCAGAGAGTCTTGTGGGTGGTGTTGAGGGCGATGGATTGAAACAGGCCAATAGAGTTTTTGGATATACCAGGCTTATGGTTGCAACCTTCGGCCTTGCAGCCGGGATGTCCTCATTAGAAAAGGTTATTTCCTATGCAAAAGAAAGGGTACAGTTTGGAACCACATTGGCAGAGAAACAGGGTTATACCCATAAGCTTTTAGTTCCAAATGCAGTCAGGCTTGAGGCAGCCAGGGCTTATACTGAAGAGGTAGCGGCAAGGATTGATTCAGGGGAAGAAGATTTGCAGGTAGAGGGCTCCATTGCCAAATATTTTGCCACCGAGGTTGGAGATGCCATGGCCAACGATGGTATTCAGGCCCTTGGAGGCTATGGTTATATCAGGGAATACGAGGTAGAAAAGATTAAGAGGGATGCAAAGATAAACACTATCTTTGAGGGAACGAGTGAGATCCAACAGAATATCATTTCTATCTTTAGATTGAGGGAGACAGTACGCACAAAGGGTGGGTATTACAGTAGCATGTCAGAGGAGCTTTCAAGCCTTCCGGAGGAAAGCGGTGGCCCTATGGCTGCAAGGGCTATATGGCTGTTGAATGAGCTCCTTTTGTGTGCCCGAAAGTTCAAGGTTACCAGATCCCAGTATCTTATGTTTCTTCTGGCAGATATGATGACATGGGTGGAGGTGGCTAAAGCAGCATGCCTAAAGGCAGGCTCAAAAGACTGGGAGAAGACCTTTTCAGATGAATTCATGTTTGCCGTTGCCCGGCTTTTTGCAAGAGAAGCCGTTGAGAAGGTTTACATAAATACAGCGAAGATACTGAAGGGGGGCCAACAGGCACCCGATGACCTTGCAGAGAAACTGAGCTCCCTCGCCCTGGATGAGGTTTTTGAAGGTGCCATAGCAGATATGGATCTGGTGGCCAGGGAGTTGGTAACCCCACTTACCTGAGTTTCCAGACCGGCTCCCTTTTTTCCCGAAAGGCATTCACCCCTTCAATGGCATCCTCTGTGGTGCATAATTCGGCGAACATCTCATCTGAGTATTCCAGGGCCTTTTCGAATTCCATGTCAGACATGGTATAGAAGGCTTTTTTTCCCATCTGCAAGGCTATTGGGCTTTTAGAAGCAAGTTTGGTTGCAAGACTAATTGCTTCATCCATCAAGGTCTCTTGAGGGACAACCTTGTTGACCAGCCCGATCCTCTCCGCCCTTTCTGTATCGATGAAATCACCGGTCAAAAGCATTTCCAGGCACAATTTTCTCCCCAGGGATCGAGAGAGAGGGACAGCCGGACCCATACAGAAAAGCCCTACATTAATGGCTGTTGTACCTATCCTCGTTCCCTCAGCAACAATGGCCAGGTCTGCCGCAGCCACCAGACCAGCCCCATTGGCAGCAGCTACCCCATGGGCAGCCACAATAACAGGTTTTACCATGTGTGCAATGGTCAGGATCACCTTCTCCATGTCTCGTATCCATTGCCTGTATTCGAGGATACTTTTCATTGGTAAGACAGAGACATCGATTCCGGCACAAAAGACCCGACCATTACCCTTAATTATTACTACCCTTATTTCTTTGTCCTGATCCATATCGGCCACGGCCTGGTTCAGCTCTCGTGCCAGAGTGGTGGTAAAGGTATTAAGCTGTTCAGGCCTGTTTAGGGTTATGATCCCGATGTGATTCTCCCTCTCTACAATAATGGTTTCAAAATCCATGTCCTCCTCCTTGTATAATGATCACGTATAGTGAATAGGTTAATAATTGGTTGATCCGATGATGCGGATTTGTTACCTTTTTATGGCTGAAGGCGGTAAACAACGTTTTCAGTGTAAAAGAAAGTTCTGTGTAACCAGAATTTGGACGGAGCAGAGTTTAATCTTTTATGCTGTGTTATCTGAAGTTTTGATGGCTTAAAAAAATTTATGTCTTATCCCAAAAATCCGAAATAGCCTTCTTTATATCTATCCATAGGGGTTCAATATTATCTACTAAATCCAACATCTTTTCGCCCCTTAGCTGGAAGCCATATCCACTTATAAATCGATGTCTAAAATTTCTATAAGGATGTAATCTCTCCACTATACCTTGATTAAGTATTGGAATTTTCCCTTTGGGTGGATTAAATGACAAAACAAGAAGTTCTTTATGCCAACTCTCTCCTTTGGGCATAGTCAAGTAGTACTCTTTGCTTATACGTTTTAGGATATTTTCTATTCCATTATAAAAATTCATTAACTAAGTCCCCATCGCTGGTTCTGTAAGATAATCCTTTATTTGAGGATCAAATTTAGTTCTAACTTCATAGATCCTTTCTAAAGTTTCTTCTATTGCCTCCTCTTCATCTAACACATCTTCTCTGAGGTTCTTATACTCATCCTTCATATATAACCCTTCCTTTGGATAAAATTCTTTTACGAATATGCTGTCTTATATCGTCCAAATCGATTATATCTACTTCATCATCTACTGCCATAGATACTTTACCATAATATTTAAAGAACTCTCTGGGCTTAATCCCACTAACTGCTATATCAATATCTTGTGCAGATTCAATATCCTCAAGGCATGAACCGAACAAGAGTACTTTTTCTGTAGCGAACTCTTTACTAATAGCAATAATCTTTTCCAATTCTGTTTCAAAGACTTCCTTTTTCATTATCCATCACCTCAGATAGCCGTCAAAATTTCCGATAACGGAATCAGCATATACCACGTTGCGATCGAAGGGAGCAATGTTCCGAAGGGCAAGGGCGATAGCCCGCAGCGTATATGCTGTGTTATACGCTGTGCTGTGCCTGTTTTGCTCAAATGATATTATTTTTATCTATTTTCAATCTCTACGGTCTCTTTCTCCACTTCCGGATAGATATCATCAATCGCTTTCTGGACTTCAATTGTCTTTTGAATAGATGTTACAATCTTGCAGTAATGTTTAATATCATCAAGCGATAACAATTTTTTCTTCCGATCTTTCAGCCATTTATTGCAAACCTGATAACCACCAATTTGATATTGCCAGACTTCTTCTGTAATCCCCTCAAAATATTGGCTTTCATTGATATATGTGCGCTTTTCTTTTTCATCATATCTCAATTTTTCAACTCGCTCATCACCTTTGCCCTGAAACTTGGCAATGGGTTGGTCAATTTCTACTGATTTAAGTAAATGTAAACCAACAAGTCTTTTTCCATATTCTCCCATCTTGCTAAATATTTCGTAATCTTTTGTAAAAGGAACCCTTGGAAAATCAATCTTTAGGAACTCGGCATATTTTATGCGATAAATATTGGAATAAAGGACAGCATAGATGTAATAGAAAATTTTCTCCGGTTTAGCCATCTTAGCATAAGTTTTTGTTAAGAAATCGAGAAAGGCTTGATTTATATTTGGCTTTTTAGGCCGATATGCTTCTGCTGGTTCAAATATCATCATCATTGTTCTATTAGTGCCTCTAACGTGGTTTGGGGAGTTGTCTGTGTCTTGGTAAATGTAGAGGGGGAGATTTACATTTCCGCCACGATAGAACAAATTGAAATCTTCAATACAGTCAGAACAGAAAACAATATTCCAAGGTTTCTCTAATCCTACAACTTGTCCTGCTCTACCAATACATAATGCCAAATTCTCCTGCATCATATGGTGCATAACCCTCTTAACCGTTCGCCAAACAACAGAATCATGGTAGAAAATCCATTGGACATCAAAGGGGCGGTATACAACTGGTAGGACAAATTTATTTAAATCTGAATCAGAAATTGATTGAAGCATATTCCAGGCTTTTCTAATACTCCAACCTTTCTTTCTATTTATTTGGAAGAATGTATGGAGGTCATCATCTGAATATTTGCTATTTTTGAATAGGCGGATTCTGTTCAGCAGCGTATTTTTGTCCCTATCTATGACAAAGCTGTCCCTGGCTGTTGTCATTCCGGCACCATTAAGGGGAAAAATATCGGCTACCTTTGGATACTTTTCATACCTTTCTAAGCGTCTTTCATCTCGGGGAATAAAAAGATAAAATTCAGATTTAGGCGATACTTTTTGCCAATTTGTGGTTTTTACATCATTCTCCAAAAGCCAATCATTTTTATTTTCTCTCAATCCCCAAATCTCTGAGTGAAAGACCTTACATTCTTTTTTCTCTTCTCGTTTTTTTATGAAAAGAGCAACAGCTACTCCCTGCTGGATATCGAAGACATTTTCATCTTTTGAGCCATCAGGGCATTTCTCTTTTTTCAGGCTGTTACCATGTAAATCCAGGATGTAAATCTCGTTGAAACTGTCCATAAGAGACTGCCGCATGCCCCTGAAGGTTGGATTATCCAGATAGCTATGATTGGTGATAAACCCTAAAACTCCCTCGCCTGCCTGGCTTATCTTCCACTGGGCAAAACGGATGAACTTGACATAATCATCCTGCAACCACTTGGGATTTTTCTCTTTAAGCCACTGACCATCTATCATCTTATAATGTTCTATTAATTCACCAATCCAGGTTTTTTGCCTTGCTTTTATTTCTCGTCTTGCCTCTTTTGTTTGAGCGATCAGTTTATAATAACCATTAATTTTATCTTCTTGAATTTGATAATTGGTGATATACCTTTGCCCCTTTGTAATGGTTACTTCTTTTTCACTTAAATTTGCTGATATTCCCGAATAAGGCGGATTCCCAAGTATGACTAAGATAGGCTGTTCTTTCTTAACCTTGCCTGCTAAATGTGATTCCTCAGAAAGTGATGACATACCAGGGAGTGCAGTTTGAGCAAGTTCCTCCATCTCAAGGGTATTGGTGAGATAGAGTTTGAACCTGTCGTCCTCCTGGATTTTATAGCCCAGTTCTTCTAAGAGAAAAGACATCTTCAGATGACCTACTGCATAAGGTGCCATCATCAGTTCAAATGCATAAAAATTTTTCAGAATATGTTCTTTGATAAAGTTTTCTTTTCCTCCTTCACCGTATTTGGAGACGAATTCTTGCAGGGCTAAATTGGCTGCTTCAGCCAAAAAGGTAAGAGTGCCTGCGGCAGGGTCTAAAACTGTAACCGAATCGCTTGCAAATCCGTCAGGTCTATTGAAGTGCTCCTTCAATATTTGGTGCAGAGAACGAACAATATATGAGACCACAGGTTCCGGGGTATAATATACACCCCTTTTTTCTCTCGTCTTGGGGTCATATTCAGCCAAAAAGGTTTCATAAAAGTGAACGATTGGGTCTTTGCCTTTGCCTTCATGAAAATATTGGTGGAGGATATTTTTTACATCAGTAACTGCTAAGACTTCTGAAATATCATCAATAATCCACTCCATTTGCTTCGGTAGATCTCCAAGTGAGATGAAATTGAACACATCTCTTAAAATTCCGATGGTATGAGGAATGTTATCATAGGCAAGTTTTCTATTGAATCCATTCTCTGAGCGGGTTCGGGCAGCAAAGAGTCCGTATGTGATGGTCTGTGAATAAAGGTCCTCAAACTCTTCTTTTGATAAACCGCTTATAAGATATTTTCTGAATGCCTCATAGAATCCTAATATAAAACCTTTTCTTGTTCCTTCTTCTATTAACTCCTCCGCAATGACCTCATCTTTCAGAAATCGTGTCCTTTTTGCTAATTCTATCGCCAGAGTTTTGGCATCATAGACTTTTGGCAGAGAGAAGGAAAAGAATCTCTCAAGCAGTTTAAGAAAATCGGATTCTTTTTCAACAGGCGGGATGGCTTTAAGTTTATGTACAATAAAAGGTCTGGCGATAAGAACTTTATCTATCAAAGTGCCATTGCGATAAAGTCTAAACTCAAAAAAATTGGTTAAGATCAGATTCGGAAAGGTATGACGATAGCGTTTTAATTGCTCTGTTGTTTGTATGTGGTCTAATTGATCAACTGTTGGTGCCTTGGCCTCAATATATCCAACGATATGTTGTTTTCCGTCCCAGATTCTAAAATCGGGATTGCCGGCTTCGGTTTTCTTTGGTAGCGTTGTTATGTGAATGTTTCTCTTGCCAACTGATTCTATATATGCCTTTAACAAGTCTTCAAGAATAGAGTAATAACTTTCTTCTCTGGCATCTCCACGATTAGCAATCTCATATATTCTTTTCAAATACGACTTTAACATCTTGCCCTATTCATCATCTACTTTTATGCCACAGCCTTTCGTATAATGCTACGGTTAAGTGGCTGGCAATGGAGCGCAACGGAATTGCCAGTCCATCTTCAACCGTTTGTTGGCTTGTGTTTCTGTTAAATTGAAAGGCGAAAATCTTCTATTGCTTGGCCGATAACTTTGTTTGGATCGCCCCCAGATGATGCTGATAGAAGCATATTCTCCAAATCAGTGTCGTCTATAACGATTATCATTTTATTGTTTACTATCCATTGTTCTCGGATCGTTAATTCCGCACCACCGTCAACACCTTTTCGCGTGGCTATTATAGCGAACAAACCAGCACCGTGCGACTTAAGGTAATTTGCAATTTGCAGAACTTGAGTTTTTGATACTGGATTTTTGTAGTTCTTGGCATCAACGACTATATAATCCGCTTTATACATTTGGCGCAGAAAATGCCAGAAGCCCGAGTCAGAATAGTTGGCGAATATCCAGTCTCTTCGGTTCAATTTGAATTTATCACTTGATTCAGGTTTTGGTGACTCCAAAGGGGGGCAAAAAAGGTGATCCAGAATTTGACCAACCAGTTTCTGATAATCAGACCAATATTTTTTACCTGGCTGGCAGGATTTCAGATTTTCAAGAAGTTGGCGTTCAATCGGTAATGAATCGATGGTAGCAAGTGACAGAAAAAGATTTCTAAAATATGGATGTGTGCTCTCCTCAATCTCTTTTCGAAATGTTGTTGCAATGAAATCTGCATCCCAAACTTCAATACCTGACAATTTAACAAGTAATTGACCTGCTTTTGACATTCTTCCAGGAAAAGCAAGAACGTATCTGTCAAAATTTGTATTTTCTCGATATCGTTCAATTTGATGGATAGTTGCCTTGAGTCTGTTGCCAGTCAAGAATGATGCATTTTTACACTCAACAAGAATGGAATTCTTTTTGCTATTTAGAATTCTATTCGTAGTGATGTCAGCCCTCAGGATAGGATCTTGAGAAATCTTCGCTTCAATTATATTATTACTAAAAGCTTGGTTCTTTTCTAACAGCTGGTAAAGGTAGTTGCTGAATTCCATTTCGGAGAACCCGCCCCTATCGAAGCCCCTGCTAAAGCCGCTGTTGAATGAACCGGCCATTGAATCTTCTCCTATGGCGTCATGATCGAGCATCGAACTGGTTACCCCAAGATAGAAATTCGCCGAATAAGTTAGTATATAGTTTTCTTTATAATATCGTAATTAGAACGCTTGATAAGGTTTTTTCAAACAATTTATTA
>CAZMUW010000052.1:0-8061 GCA_964569645.1 uncultured Desulfobacteraceae bacterium
TTCCCGCGTAGGCGGGAATCCAGGAGCTATTACCCCAACTTATTGAGAAGTTACAGTATTTGTTTATTTGGAAGGTCAAAGTGACCAGATCGGCATGAGAAGACTTTTGTCACATCCCATCGACTGCGCTACTGCTAAAGGAAATAGAATCGAATTTTATTTTATGGGTGGGAAAAAATCGCTTCTAAACAATGGACACAAGAAGGCCATCAATATCTTGCGAAACAAGCCCAATAGTTGGGTTTTTCTGGTCCCTGACCTCTATCCACAAAATATATCTTTTGCGCATTCAACCTATAAAGAACTAAAGAAAGAATTAGAGAAAAGATTCGAAAGCGAGTTGAAAAGAAAGAATTGTGATGATCGACTGAAAGATAGATTCCTTGTTCATTGCTTCAAGTATGATTTGGAAGTTCTTCTATTAGTTGTTGATACTGGAGTACTCATGTCTGCCTTTGCTTTCAGGGGCATTCCTGAACGTACAGTCAGAAAGGCATTTACCGAGGCTGAAGTATGGGTTTCCCCACAACTCCTTAGAGAATATAGGGATACACCGATTGAACCTGAGACGGATGGCACGATAACCCATACTCAATTGAGGGCACTTCTTTCTGGAATCGCGTCATTTGTTGTGAATGCCAAGCTAGTTGTTAAAAAGAGTTTGTCTCTTTGTAGAGATGAGGGAGATAATATGGTTCTTGAATGCTGCCTTGCTGCTGGCGCTGATTATCTGATTAATGGAGATAAAGATCTCCTTGAGATAGACGAAACCACATTGAGGACTGAGATCTCCAAATTAAGGATAGTTTCTCCAAGGATCTTTCTTGAACATAGAAAATAAGGTTTCGGGTGTGCTTACTTATGTGAAAAGGAGGAAAGTAGAGGAGTCGAATCCTTCATATTGAAAAAACAAATATGTGGATAGGTCCTGCCATGCTTTAAAAAAGGAAGGTTAGAGTGAACCAAAGAAAAGAACTTAAAGAGATAGAAAAGATACTGAAAATGAACAAGTCTTCCTTAGCGGAGAGGTTTAAGTTAAAAGAAATTGGCATCTTTGGTTCAAGGGTGAGGGGAGAGGAGAGAAAAAAGAGCGATGTGGACATACTGGTTGAGTTTTATGAAGCAATAAGCCTTTTGGATTTCGTAGCATTAGAAAGAGAGCTTTCTGAACTTGTAGGAGAAAAAGTTGACTTGGTTATGAAGAGTGCCTTAAAGCCAAGAATAGGCAAGCACATTTTAAGAGAGGTGATGTATCTATGAGAAAGCGAGAATTCGGAGATTACATGGTTGTAGAGGGTTTATCTCCAAATCTTCATATGAAAGCCCTAACCGAGCTATGGGATCTCTTACCCGCTGGTGTAGAACTTAATCTTATTCCCTATGAAGATGCCTTTGAAAGTCTAAAAGAAAAGGCAATTAATGAAGGAGAGCTTATGTTTGGATAAAGGAAACAGCGAAGATAATGCAAAGTTGACCTTAGAGAGCATTATGAATCACTGTGACACTCTCCTATGACATTTCGCTATTGAAAAGATGCTTGTCAGTTGTTAATAATGCTTACACATCTCCAATGCCCCCGATATTTTCCCTCATCATAGAAATGGCTTCAGCATAATTTTGGCTGCTAAAGACGGCATTGCCTGCCACAAACACATTGGCACCAGCCTGGGCCGCTTGACCTATGTTTTTGACATTGATCCCGCCATCTACCTCTATATCCACCTCTATGCCCTTTTGGACTATTATCTTCTTGAGCTCACTTATTTTTGGTAAAACCTCCGGGATAAAACTCTGCCCACCAAAGCCTGGATTGACTGTCATCAAAACTACCATATCCAGATGTCTAAGCACATACTCAATGCTGCTCAATGGTGTGGCGGGATTAAGGGCAGCTCCTACCTTAACCCCAGCATCTCTTATCACTTCTAAAAGCCTATGCAGGTGTGTGACTGTCTCTACATGAACGGTGATCAGATCGCTCCCTGCCTTAACAAAATCATCAATATACATCTCAGGGCTTTCGATCATCAGGTGAACATCTAATGGGAGATCGGTCGCCTTCCTCGCTGCCTTTACAATCATCGGACCCACTGTAATATTTGGCACAAAGTGGCCATCCATGACATCTATATGAATGTAGTCGGCTCCTGCTTCTTCTACTGCCTTTATCTCTTCGCCAAGTTTGGTAAAATCAGCAGAAAGGATTGATGGGGCTATTTTTCCCATATTTACCCTATAACGTCATTTGTGGATTCCTTTATATGACATATCTTTCTTTGGCAAAACAACTGATTTGCATCAGGCTTAGAATATAAATAATCCATGTAATAGGGTTAAACTACCAAATTATCCCTATTTTCCTAAAATGCTTCCTGAACTTAACTGGCTCCCCTTTAGAAATTCCTCAGAAGGCAGCCTCTTCTTTCCAGGGGATTGAATTTCTCTAACAATTATGGATCCCTTTGCGGTTTCTATATCAAGACCTTTCTCGGTTAAACCCTTTACTCGGCCTGGCACTGAAGATGTTTGCCGCTCATCAGCAAGGGAACATCCAAACAGTTTTAGCATCTCTCCATTATAGTATGTAAAGGCCCCTGGCCAGGGATCCAAACCCCCGATCAATCCACATAGACGTTCAGCTGACCAGGACCAGCTTATCAGACCTTGCTCCTTTGTTAGTTTCGGGGCATAGGTAGCAAGAGAATCATCCTGCTTTTTCTCCTCAATTGTCCCCTCAGCCAACCCCTGTAGGGTCTTAATAAGTAATTCGGGTGCAAAAGAGGAAAGCCTGTCATGTAACTGACCTGCTGTCTCTCCTTCTAAGATATCCACCTCCTGCTGCAAAAGGATTGGCCCGGTATCAAGGCCTTCATCCATGCACATGGTTGTTAGACCTGTCTTTTTCTCATTATTAATAATAACCCGCTGAATTGGGGCAGAACCTCTGTATCTTGGTAAGAGGGAGGCATGGATATTTATGCCTCCCTCTTTGACTGAGCTAAGTACCCTGCCTGGGATTATCTGTCCAAATGCAATAACAACAAGAAGGTCAGGTTTTAGGGGAAGAAGGAGATTTAAAAAGCTATCATCTAACCTTTCTGGCTGAAGGATAGTAAGATTGTTTTCTCTGGCAAAAATCTTTACAGGTGGAGGCGTCAATTTCCGGCCTCTTCCCTTTGGTCTGTCCGGCTGGGTAACTACAGAGAGGATATCGTATCCTTCATGAATAAGGGCCCTTAATGTAGGAACAGCGAACTGGGGTGTTCCCAGAAAACTTATCTTTGGTCTTGATGGAAATGAACCACGGGAAATTTGATTACCCATTATCCATCCTTTTTCATCAATTTCTCCACTTTTTTTTTATATAGGCTTCTCTTCAGATGACTAACATAATCAAGTATCAGGGTGCCATCAAGGTGGTCAATTTCATGCTGGATACAGATAGAGAGCAGGCCTTCTGCCTCGATATCAATGGGCTTGCCATGCCTGTCAACACCCTGCACCTTAAGGCATTCTTTTCGGGGGATCTTGTCATTAAAATCAGGTAGACTGAGGCACCCCTCTTCAGACACTATATTGTCTTCTGCTAAGACAATTGTTGGATTAATCAAAACGGTTAAATCTTTCCCTTTCTCTTTATGGCTTATATCAAAGATAATAACCCTTTTTGCTGCTCCAGCCTGGTTTGCGGCCAGGCCTACACCCGATGCCTGATACATCAATTTGCTCATATTATCTATGAGATTCTGAATATCCCCATCAATATTGACTACAGGTTCTGCCTTTTTCTTTAAGATAGGATCGGGATATTTATATATCTCCATAGTTAATTACCTTAAACAATCTTTGACCTTACCCAAATAATCTATCCGCTTACCTGTCAAAAATCAAGCCACAATCGTCAATCGTCAATTGACTATTGAAAATTGAAAATTAAATAGTCAATTGAAAATCTTCAATTAGAACCCTTGTGCCTTGACAACTCCCTATCCTGAAACTATCCTGATATCTAACTTCAAACCAATTGATAATATATAAATCAAATCTTTTCGCCAAGGATATCCCAGGGAAAGTTGAAAATCGAAGATCGCCAATTACTAAAGGAAGGTGCCCATGAATTTGGGGTTAAGCTTTCAGAAAAACAGTTACACCTCTTTGCTCTTTTCCTGGAAGGGTTATGGTCATGGAACAGGCGAATGAATCTCACGGGCATATCAGAGAAAAGGGAGATGCTTATAAAACTCCTTCTTGATCCTCTGGTAGCACTCCCTTATCTTTCATCAGGTGGCACTGTGCTTGACATAGGTTCAGGAGCCGGTATTCCCGGCTTGCCGCTCAAGATAGGGAGACCGGAATTTGAGGTACACCTTATCGAATCAAAGGCCAAAAAGGTAAGTTTCTTAAGGGATATGATCAGAAAATTAGGCCTCAAAGGTATTGAGGCATACAAGGGTCGGGCAGAAAAAAGGGCTGATTTGCCGACACTATTCCATTTCTATGATATTGTTACCGCACGCGCCCTGGCACCTCTAAGAGAAACAATCAGCATCTGCTCCCCTTATCTTGAGCCAGGCAGTCTTTTGGTAACATTCAAAGGATCAAGGATTGATCAGGATATTGAAGATAGTGAAAGATTAATGGAGGAATTAAATTTCAGGACTAGTAAAATAATTCCCTATAACCTTCCGGAAACAGAGGGAAAGAGATACCTCCTTATCCTGCAAAAGGAATAACTTAGGGCTTCGCCCCAATTGGAGTATTGGGATGAGTATGGGTTACAGGTTGTATTCACTTTAAACTTTAGGCCTGCCCGCAACGCTCTCGCTTGCGAGGCGGGCGGGCACTTTAGCTCACTTTAGGCACTTAAATTAGAGGAGATAGTGTTATGGCAGTTGTCACCAAAGAAGTTGAAATAGAGGCAAAAGGCTTTAATGATGTTCAGGATATCACCCCACTGGTGGCCGATTTTGTAAGAAAGCTGCCTTTCTCCGAAGGCTCTGTAATCATATTTGTTCCCGGCTCCACAGCAGGTATAACGACTATTGAATTTGAATCAGGTGTTATTGACGATTTGAAAGATGCCTTTGAAAGACTGATTCCACAAACCATAGAATACAGGCATAATCTAAGGTGGGGTGACGGAAATGGCTTTTCTCATGTTAGATCGGCGATATGTAAGACCTCCCTAACAGTACCTTTCTTGGGCAACGAACCGATTACTGGTACCTGGCAACAGATTGTTTTGATAGATTTTGACAACAGAAAAAGGCACAGAAGATTGATATTCCAGGCAATTGGCTAAACAACTCTTTTATAATGATTCATGCCTCAATGAGGGATATTCCCTTTCTGTGGTGAGATATGGATCTCTTCTAAAAAAGCGAAAAGTGTCTATTTCAGGCGGTAGGTAATAAGACCATGGTCGGTATCGTAAGGGGAGACACTAATCTGGACCCTGTCTCCAACTATTACCTTGATCTTATTCTTCTTCATTCGACCGGAGAGTACACCAGTAATCTTAACCCTTTTGTCACACTCAATTTCCATAGTTCCTCCCCCTAACATCCGGGTGACCACGCCTTCTAAATGTATTAAATCGTCTCTGCTCAATCCTTCCTCTCTTGCTTCATGCCTTATGCTCTATCTATGTGACATAAAAAACCTCTTATGTCAATAGGTTACCTTAAAATTTCTTAACTTCTCAATAAGTCATAATAATAGCTATGGATTCCCGCCTCCGCGGGAATGACGATTGAGTGTAAGTTCCTGTTATTCCTGCCCCTGCTTCCGCAGGGGTAAACTTGTCCCCGCGAAAGCGGGGAGCAGGAATCCAGTGATTAGTCACGAAATATAATCTACCCCAACTTATTGAGAAGTTACAAAATTTCTTAACATTACAAAAATTTAGTAATTTTGCCAATTTTAAAGGGATAAAGTCGCCCAGGAAGTGGCATCTTTCCTTTGTGTTTTGACGAATCAAGGAGATTTGTGGACAAATACGGATTATAAAGATAATATGACTATTATGAAAGGAGAAGAAAAATCTGAGCAAAAAAGGCCCTATGGCCACATCACAGGTGTAATGCTGGCTGGTGGATCAAGTAAACGCTATGGCCAAAACAAGGCCTTTCTTGAGATTGGCGGCATCCGATTAATCGACTGCGTAACAGAGGAGATGAAAAATATCTTTGAACGGGTGATCCTGGTCACCAATGAAAAGAAGGGCTATGAATATCTCGGAATACCAATGTTGGAGGATATTATTAAAGAATTAGGTCCCATAGGAGGGATATACACAGGGCTGATGAATTTATCTGACCAGGCAGGGTTCTTTGTTGCATGCGATATGCCATTTATTAATAAGCAATTGGTACGTTATATGGTGGACATACAAGATAATCATTCAGCCGTGGTTCCCTTAGTAGCTAATGAATTAGAGCCTCTCCATGCTATCTACGCCCAATCCTGTTTGGGGCCGATCAGGGACCTTATTGACTCTAAACGCTACCAGGTCAGATTTTTTTATGACCAAATACCTGTCAGGTATGTTAAAGAAGATGAGATCAGGAAATTTGGTTCACCAACCAGGGCTTTTCTAAATATCAACACCCCTGATGAATTTTCCAGGATTCAAGCTCTCATGACGGCAGGGGCACGTCATAATGAAAAATAACCTATTGATCTTTCAACTTTTCGAGCTGTGCGGTTAAGTCGCAGGCTATGCAGATTCAAGAGAGCTTGTATTCACCGCAGAGACGCAAAGGACGCAGAGATAAATGTTTTTCTCTTTGCAGTTGACCCCGGTTAAATAGCTTTCAGATTTAACGGGGCAGGAAGGACGGTAAAGAGAAACTACTCAATTTAGGTGAGCTAAGCGTGGCAAAAAGGGCTTTAGGTCTTCCTTCTTTGCCTTGGCAACATTAAGTATAAAAATTTGCCATTTTTCTTATGATAGAGAAGAAAGAGCTTACCATAGATGGCAGGTACGGCGAGGGAGGTGGCCAAATCCTCAGAACGGCCTTAACCCTATCTGCCATATATAAAGTGCCGGTACATATTGACCATATCAGGGGTAACAGGAGAAAGCCAGGACTAAGGCCCCAACACCTGATAGCGGTAAATGCACTGGCAACTATTACCGGTGCCAAAGTTGAAGGTGCCAAGGTTGACTCATGTGAGATCCTCTTTGAGCCCGGAGAGATAAGGGGAGGAAATTACTGCTTTGATATTGGCACCGCCGGTTCAACCGGATTGGTAATACAGACCGTGATCCCTGTCTTGCTCCTTGGAAAAATCCCCTCTCAAATTCAGATCACGGGGGGTACCCATGTTCCCTGGAGTCCATCTTTTCATTACCTCAATGCTGTCTTTTTGCCTGCCCTTAAAAAGATGGGGGGAGAGGTTTCTTTAGAGATAGATAAATGGGGGTGGTATCCTAAAGGAGGAGGTAGGGTTAGGGCTCTAGTTAAAAATACGCAGGGCCTTAAGGCAATTCATCTCTCCAATCGAGGCAAACTACTAAATCTTCATATACTTTCCGCCGTTTCCAATCTCCCTTTGACTATAGCTGAGAGGCAGAGAGACCAAGCCTTGAAAAGGATTGAATATTTAGGGCTCCGCCCCAATATCTCAATTGAGAATGCCCCATCTCCCGGTCAGGGAACTGTTCTCTTTTTAGCTGCCCAATTTGAAGGAAGTATAGGGGGGTTTACCTCATTGGGGGAAAGGGGAAAAAGGGCTGAAAAGGTAGCCGATGATGCCTGCAATGAATTTATCAAATTTTTGGATTCAAAGGGGGTTATTGATATTCACCTTGCCGACCAACTTGTTCTTTATATGGCCCTGGCGAGGGGACGCTCAACATTGATAACCGAACGCATAACCGAGCATCTCCTGACAAATATGTGGGTAATAGAGCAATTTTTTCCACTCAAGCTCGATGTAGAGAAGGAAACCGGAAAGATAGGAGTAGATGGTATAGGATCTTAAATAGCGAAGCCCCTAAATTCTAGCCAAATATATTTGAAATTCACTTCAACTTTGAATCAACGTTGATCATTT
>CAZMUW010000053.1:0-8046 GCA_964569645.1 uncultured Desulfobacteraceae bacterium
AACAATAATCAATCTCCCCGGTTGCCCATGCCGGAAAAAGGCTTGTGCCTTCAATTCGGTGGGCAATCAGGTTGGATTTGGTAAAGACCTTGAAATTGAGCAAATGACCTATCAAGGGTATATTCTTTATGGCCACAATCTCCTTTTTTCCATCTCCGTCAATATCGGTTATCAAAAACCTGCTGTTAAAGGGGATGAGGGGTGGTAGATCTTCAGGATAGGCACTCCCTAATCTGATGGCATTATTGATACGACCGAGCCGTTCTTTGTCAATGAGATTTTTCAAAACCTATCAATCTAAAACATTTAAAAAGTAGAGGAAAAATCCAAAGCAAATCCTATTGAAAAAGCGGGGGCAATCTATCACAGGGACTGAAATGAAAGTCAAAGAATTCAGGAAGTTCTACATACATAGAGCATTTACTTCAGATAAAGCTATTTACTTCACTTACCTTATTTGGAAGGTCGGATTTCCATATCAGGCCATTAGAAGCAAAAAAAGCAGAAAAAACTAAAAAAAAACTAAAAAAAAGCTTGACAAGGGTGGAAGGAAATAACATAGGGAAGAAAAGTTTTCATTAATTTGAATTTTGATGAAAAAATTTCAACAACAATCCATGCGAAATATTCTCGACCATATCTCCAACAATTACGAGGAATTCACACCGAGCCAGCGCAGAGTTGCGCAATATATCTATAACAATGTTAACGAAGCCCTTCTCTTAAACTCATTTCAGATCGCAAAGACAGCCAATGTGTCCGAAGCTACGGTCACACGATTTGTAGGTAACCTTGGATTCTCTGGATTCTCAGAGTTTAAAAGAGAAATCGCCCGACAGGTCTTGGAAAACTTTTCTACTACAAAAAGGCTGGCTGAATCGGCAGAAAATCTGGAAGATGGGGGCAATGTCTTTTCCGGAATCTTAAAGGGCGATATAGAAAATATCGGGACACTAACCACAAAAATTTCCGATCAGCTATTTGGAGAGGCAGTCAACAAATTATGCTCAGTTGAATCTATATATGTCCTCGGATTGAGATCCAGCTATGCATTGGCTTTCTATCTGGCTTTCGATCTCAGGTTTTTTTTGAACAAGGTCATACTGGTTAAACCAGGGATTGGTGACATACCTGAACAGGTTATAGGAGCAAGAAAAGGTGATGCTCTGGTGGTAATCAGCTTTAAACGATATACCCGCGAGTCGTTTAATATTGCAGCAAGGATTAAGAAAAAGGGGGCCTTTGTTCTTGCCATCACCAATAGCGAGCTATCTCCAATAGCTAAATTGGCGGATTTGACACTTATTGCGAGTACAAAGATACCTACATATATAGAATCCTACACCGCCCCCATGAGTCTGATAAATGCCTTGATTACAGCAATCGCCCTAAGGAAGAAAGATAAGGCCATGTCTGCCCTAAATAGACTTGAAATCGGCTTTGAAGAGTTCCAAACGTATATTTCGTGAGTAAGAAATGAACTATTTTCTCAATGATTCATTAGACTCCAGTATAATTGACATCTCTTGGCAACATGATATGCAAGGTAAAACAGTGAGTAGTGAATCTGGGCATCATCGAAATTTTTACAGGAACAACAAGAACTATTTGACATAAAGAGTTAGAAATCTTAAGAGGAAAGTTATACAAGAAAGGAGGTGAGTGTATCAGTTTTTTTTAAGGCAAGGGATAACGTAAGACAAACTAATTTTCATTGTTAGCGCCGACCTGCGGTCGGCACAAGGAGGAGGTAATGAAGAAGATATTTTTACTTGGTTTGGCAGTGGTATTGGTTGGGGTGTTTTCATTTTATAATGTAGACACATCCTCAGCCAAAGTCAGATTCGTAACCATCGGAACTGGTGGAGTAACAGGTGTCTACTACCCCACAGGTGGTGCTATTGGCAAGATTGTTAACAAAAAAAGAAAACAATACAACCTCAGGGTAACTGTGGAATCTACCGGCGGTTCGGTATTTAATGTCAATGCAGTCATGGCCGGGGACCTTGAGTTTGGCATCGTTCAGTCTGACCGACAGTACCAGGCATGGAATGGCACCAAAGACTGGAAAGACAAGGGGCCACAAAAAGACCTCCGCGCTATCTGTAGTTTTCACCCAGAATCTATCGTGTTGGTGGCTGGAGATGACAGCGGGATTGAGACATTTATGGATCTGAGGGGCAAGCATGTCAATATTGGAAACCCCGGCTCCGGGCAGAGAGGCAACTCCACAGATGCCCTTGCGGCCTGTGGCATAGATTGGAAAACGGAGATGAGGGCTGAGGGACTCAAGGCTGATGAGTCTGCCAAGTTCCTTCAGGATGGCCGGATCGATGCATTTTTCTATACGGTGGGCCATCCTAATGGCTCTATAAAAGAGGCGACCAGCGGAAGAAGAAAGGTACATTTTGTCCCTGTAACAGGCCCATGCATCGATAAACTCGTTGGCAAATGGCCCTATTATGCAAAGGCCTACATTCCGATAAAGTTCTATCCCATGGCGACAAACAAGGAAAATGTAGATACGTTTGCTGTGAAGGCCACCTTTGTAACCAGCGCCAAGATTCCTGATGATATCGTCTATGCTATCACCAAGGAAGTTTTCGACAATCTGGAGAGCTTCAAGAAATTGCATCCGGCCTACGGTATCCTTACCAAAAAGAATATGCTGGAGGCCTTGAGCGCACCTATTCATCCGGGTGCCATGAAGTATTATAAAGAGGTAGGCCTGAAATAAAAGCAAAAAGGGTGTGGGATCTCCTGCACCCTTTTTGATATGCGCCAAACAGTACACTTCCCCGCATACATCTACATGACCATTTTCATTATGAATCCACCTGGTCGAAAAAAGATGATAGAGAGAATATCATTACTAGTTGAGGATCTAGAAGTATGGAAAAAACAGACATAAATCATAACCAAGAGGTTGATGAAGGGGCTAAAGTTGCCGAGAGAATTGCCGAAGAGGCCGAATTTGGCTTGAGAAGGCTTTCAGGGGCAGCCAGATATATCATTCCCTGCATCGCAGCTGCCTGGTCACTATTTCAGCTATCCCTTCCCCAGGTTCTTATCCTGGATTCGATTTATGTCCGCTCTATTCATCTGGCCTTTGCTATCATGCTGGTTTATTTAAGCTATCCCGCTTTCAAAAAGAGAGAGACCAAGGGCATCTTTTCCTTCTTGTCGGTTAAAAACAGGATTCACTTTATCGATTATGGATTGGGCATCATTGCAGCTTACGCAGCACTCTACCTTGCCATAAATTACGCGGAACTGGCTGAAAGGCAAGGGGCACCCATCCTCACGGATATTGTTGTCGGAGTTATACTTGTCATCTTACTTTTGGAAGCAGCAAGACGATCGCTGGGGCCGTTTCTGGTTATCGTTGCGTGCCTCTTTATCTTTTACAGCTTCTTTGGCCCTTATATGCCCGATGTTATCGCGTTTAAGGGGGTTTCATTCCGCCGCTTTATGAGCCAGATGACCATCTCTACAGAGGGAATCTATGGTATCCCCCTGGATGTTTCAGCCATGATCGTCTTTCTTTTCGTTCTGTTCGGCTCTCTGTTGAACAAGGCCGGAGGTGGAAAGTATTTTATTGACCTTGCCTTTTCTCTTCTGGGGCGATTTAAGGGGGGGCCGGCAAAGGCCGCGGTTCTGGCAAGCGGTATGACCGGTATGGTCTCAGGATCAAGTATTGCTAACGTCGTGACCACCGGGACCTTCACCATTCCCCTTATGAAGAGTGTGGGCTATCCGGATTATAAGGCAGGGGCCGTTGAGGTGGCAGCAAGCACCAATGGGCAGCTTATGCCTCCTATTATGGGGGCAGCCGCCTTTATCATTGCCGAGTACTGCAATCTCCCATACTTTGAGGTGGTCCGGGCAGCCTTTATACCGGCCATAATCTCTTATATTGCTCTGATATACATCACCCATTTAGAGGCCTCAAAGCTTGGCTTAAAGGGACTTCCCAAAGATCAAATACCTCGTTTTTTCAAAACCCTCTTTAGGGGACTTCATTTCCTGATCCCAATGTTCTACCTTATTTACGAATTAATGATCCTGCGCCATTCCCCGCAGCTTGCTGCTTATCGGGGTATTCAGGTGTTGGCTGTATTAATTGTGGTCCAGAACCTAATCAGGGCATATTTGGCTAAAGAATCTCTGTGGGGCGCCTTCAAGCTCAGCCTTCGTCAACTCTGGGATGCCTTGGTGGCAGGTGGGAGAAACATGATGGGAATAGGCGTTGCCGTTTCTACCGCGGGCATTATCGTTGGTGTAGTTGCTATGGGCCTGGGAGGACTGATTGTTGAGGTGATTGACACCATTGCCGGGGGTAATCTTGTCTTCTTACTAATCATTACCGCTATCGCCAGTCTTATCTTGGGGATGGGGCTTCCCACAACAGCCAATTACATCGTCATGGCCTCCTTAACCGTACCGGTAATTATGCAACTTGGCCAAGATTACGGCCTTGTAATCCCTGCCATCGCAGCCCATCTCTTTTGCTTCTTTTTTGGTATCCTGGCTGATGATACCCCACCTGTGGGGCTGGCTGCATACGCGGCTGCGGCCATCGCAAAATCAGATCCCATCCGCACAGGTATTCAGGGATTCACCTATGACATCCGCACGGCCATTCTGCCTTTCATGTTTGTCTTTAATACTGACCTACTATTGATTAATGTAACCTCCTGGTGGCATGGTGTCGTGATATTTGTGACGGGTGTCTTAGCCATGTTTGCATTTGCCGCTCTGACCCAAAATTTCTTCATAGCCAAAAACAGGATCTATGAGGCAATTCTTTTGGCAGGGGTAGCCCTTATGGTGCTGCGGCCACAAATATTTATGGAATACCTGGATTTTGGAAATACCTTTGTTTGGTATGCAATTGGTCTGGCCTTATTTGGATTCACCTACCTCATTCAGTTACCTCGAGTCCGGGCTTTGGCCAATAAGGAGGTATAGGGTCTGACAGAGAGGAGAAAGAAAATGCTCCCATCAATAAAAAATATCTTATATGCCACAGACCTTTCAAAAAACTCTACCTTTGCATTCCGCTATGCCATAACCTTGGCAGAGGCATTGGATGCAAAGATAACCATCTTATATGTTCTGCCCATGGTAGATTCAGCCATGGAGATCCCCATCATTACCCAGATGGGTGAGGAGCAGTACTATAAGCTGCGGGAAGAAAAATCCAGGGAGACCATTGAAAAAATAAGGGAAAAATTACAACAGTTAAGCCAAGAAGGGCAAAAGGATAATCGAATTCAAACAGACAGGGTTTCTTCCATTCTGGTTCATGAAGGAGATGCCGTGGATGAAATCTTGAAAACCGCGGATAAGCTCAACAGCGATATTATTGTCTTAGGGGCCCATGGCAAGGGAATACTGGGCCATACTTTTCTGGGGTCCGTTTCTGATAAGGTGCTGAGACATAGCAGGCGACCTGCGCTTGTGGTTCCCATCCCAAAGGGGGCTACGGATATTGACTTATAACTACATTAAGCTGCCAATCCTGAGGTATGGGGCCCATGGATGGAGGGAGAAAGTGGTAAAAAAACTCTTTATCATATCAGTGATATGTTGCGCACTTATGGTTTTCCTCATTAGCACGATCCAGGCAGACCAACGCTTCATTGACAATGGTGATGGCACGGTTTCCGATACGCTGACCAATTTGATGTGGGCTGCATCGGACAACATGGGGGACATTACGTGGCAAAATGCAAAGATATATTGTGAAAATCCTCCTATAGCCGGATATAAATACTCGGATTGGCGAATGCCCACGATCAAAGAGCTAAAGACCTTGTATACTAAAGATGGAACCAAGTATGAGACAGATTGCGGGCTAAATGTAAGGATTGATCCTATCATCAGGCTAAGCTGTGCATGGGTCTGGACTATTGATAGTCAGGCTATTTCAGCTTATGCCTTCAGTTTCAGAAAAGGCTACCACTATTCAACGCTTATGCTCACTAAGAAATATTTCAGGGCGCTTCCCGTGCGAACTCTGAAGTAAGAAATCTCGACCCAGGTTGTTTTTCCTCGTCCCATGTAGCTACTCAGTGCCACTGATATTTATTATAGGAGAATAACTCAATGGAAAGGTCTTTGGAAAATGTATTTAACCCCCGATCCGTGGCTGTAATCGGTGCCTCTGAGGTCCCAGGAAAGGCCTCTGAGAGGAGAACAAGAAGTCTCATTGAAGGGGGATACAAGGGAGACATTTATCTGATTAATCCTAAGAGACCCGAGCTTTTTGGGCGAAAGGCCTATCCGAGCATTACCGAGGTTGAGGGTGAGGTCGACCTGGTTATGATTGTCGTTGCACCCAGGTTTCTCATCCCTGCTGTGGCAGATAGCGTAAGAATGGGTGCCAAGGGAATCATCATTATCACCGCCGGACTCGGGGAAACAGGGGAGGAGGGGAAAAAGATTGAGGCAGAGATTTTGAATGAGGCAGCAAGGACCGGTACATATGTTATTGGCCCTAATTGTAGCGGCATGTTCAGCGCCTCAGCAGATATGAATTTCTTAGGAGTTCCTCAGATAGAAAAAGGTCCGATCTCGGTTCTTGCCCAGAGTGGTAATGTGATCGATTCATTGACCCATTACGCCAGGATGAAGAAAGTCGGCTTCAGCAAAATAATCAGCGTTGGAAATGCTATTGGGGTTAATTTTCATGAATACATAGATTATCTGAAAGATGATCCTGACACCACGGTCATCATGACCTATTTGGAAGGCATTTCAGATGGAAATAATCTGGTCAGGGTTGTCCGAGAGACCGTAAAGAAAAAACCGGTTATTGCCCTTAAGGTGGGAAGATCGGGTGCTGGGGCAAGGGCTGCTGCCTCTCATACCGGTTCGCTCGCAGGCGACGATATCATTGTGGATGCGGCCTTCAGACAGGCAGGCATTGTGAGGGTATCCAATGTGGATGAGCTTTTTGATATGGCGGATGTATTTGCCAATTGTCCTCTCCCTAAGGGCAATAGGGTAGCTATTTTATCAGAGGGAGGTGGCGATAACTCCATAGCAGCAGATAACGCTGAGAAGTATGGAATGGAGGTTCCCGTTCTGAGCAAAGAAACCCAGGAAAGGATGAAGCCTTTCTTGCTTGAAGGTATGCCGGCCAGCAACCCTATTGATTACGGAGGAACGGCTGAAGAGAATCCTCATATGATTACCGAATGTGTAAAGGTTTGCATGGAAGATGATCAGGTAGATGGAATATCTATAACCGGCTTTTTTGGAGGTTTTAAAGATATCATTGCCCCCCATGTAGCCGAATTAGAGGAGCAAGCATCACAGGATATGGTTGATTTAGTAAAAAAGTATAAAAAGCCACTTTTTGTACACACCAGTTTTGCAAGAGACCCGATAAAATCCCTTGACATATTAAAGACAGCCGGGGTGCCAGTCATTGAATCCTCTGAGAGGACTGCTCAGTGCCTGAGTGCACTGATGCGGTTTTCCATGAATCAGAAAAAATTCAGCCAGATGCATATACCCACAGGAGAGCCTAAAGAGCGGGCTAACGTCAAAAGGCTCTTTAAAACCGTACAGGATGAAAATAGGTATAATTTGCTTGAACCAGAATCAAGAGACCTGCTTAGAGAATATGGGATTTCCTTACCTGAGGCGGTATTAGCGAGTAATCCCAAGGAGGCAGTTGAGGCAGCCAAAAAGATAGGGTACCCGCTGGCAATGAAGGTAGTCAGCCCTGACATTATCCATAAATCCGATGCAGGGGGAATCAAGCTGGGCTTAAGGGATGAAGAGGATATAAAGAGGGCCTTTAAAGAAATAGCAAAGAATGCTGGGAAGATAACAACAAAAGAGAGGATTTCAGGAATCCTTGTCTCTCCTATGGCTGCCAGGGGGCGGGAATGCATTATCGGTATGATCCGGGACCGCCAATTTGGCCCGGTCATTATGTTTGGCCTGGGGGGGGTATTTTTTGAGATCCTGAAAGATGTTTCCTTCAGGGTGGCCCCACTGGCGCGGGAAGACAGTGATGAGGTGGTCAAA
>CAZMUW010000054.1:0-8037 GCA_964569645.1 uncultured Desulfobacteraceae bacterium
AAATTCATGTCTTTCCTTCGTGACTTAGTGCCTTAGTGGCTGAACTGTTACCTAAATTACATGTGGAGCCATACCATACAAATCTCAGATTCACCGTGTAGGTAATCTAACCTTATTTATCAGGGAAATTGGATTGATATTGATTGGGAAAAAATTTTTGACGGGATTTTTATATTATGATATAAAGAAAAGATGGAGGGATGTCCGAGCGGTTGAAGGAGGCGGTCTTGAAAACCGTTGTCCGCTTAAGGTGGACCGTGGGTTCGAATCCTACTCCCTCCGCCAAGGAATTTAACCCTGTCAAATTTCACCAGTGGCTGGCAGCAAGAAGGTCTTTAAACGGGAAAGACAGGATGGTCAGGATATAAATAATACACAGAAATCATGTAAATCTTGTTAATCCCTGGCCCAGACCTGGTTAAAAGAGCAGCGGATGCCGATATCCTGCATCTAATAATTAATAGCTAAACCTAAACCTAAACAAAGTTTCTTACGCCGCGCCAGGGCGGGCCTGTCAAAAAAGTTTCGCGGAGAGATGGCCGAGTTGGCTGAAGGCGCTCGCCTGCTAAGTGAGTGTGGGGTGAAAGCTCTACCGAGGGTTCGAATCCCTCTCTCTCCGCCAACAGGAAAAAGAGGCACTTTGCATGAGCACTTGCCGGTAAATTTCAGCTTCAAATCGGAATTTTTTTTACCTTTGTCTCGCCCAAATCATGGGGCGGAAACACCAAAAGCAAGCTTACTCTCATTATTAATCTTTTCCATTTGAAATAGAGCCTTTTCTCGAGATGTTGCTCTCCGCACTCATACCACTAGGAATTTTTATATTCCAATCAACAATTAATAAATACTCATTAATTCTTACCAGGCTTATGCACAGGTTCCCAAAATTGTTCCTCAAGCTCATGGCATCTGACGAAAATGTTTTAGATCGCTTTCTTGAAGTTCCCGCTGCTAAGTTAACCTATAAAGAGTATTTCCAGTGGATGATATCTAGACTTCCTAACCTCTTACTGCGTAGAGCTGTAAAAAGAATGTTGAAATGGAAAGATATTGGGTAGGCGTTCACAGGTTCATAGTTCACCGTTCAGGGTTCCCTTTCTTTCGTTGACCTTGCTGGTAGGCTAGCCTCCCTTCAGAGCTCACGAATCAACAGTTCAGATTTGAGGTGAACCCAGAACCTCTGAACCTAGAACCCGTGAGCGGTTACGATATTGGATAGCCATAAGGAATATAGCATATATTCTATGGGCTTACTTTAATCTTTCGTCACCTTGTTCCATGTCTTGTGTAAATAACTTCAACTCCCAACTTTCTCAGCTCATTTCTTAGGCCTCTCACTGAATACTGTAACCTGGATAAGGGATGATTGGTGACTGCCTTAGTGCAGCATACCTTAATGCCTGAGCCCAATAAGAAGTATTAGGTAAATTTTAAAAGAATGATTTATTGTGAAAAATTTAAGGACCAACTTTTTCATTGTTGACAAAATAATAACTTAGAGCTATATAAATCAGGAAAAATATAGATCATCAATAAAAGATTGGATATTCAAAGGAGGAATAGGCCTTGGCACGAGGCCACAAGTATAAACCCGCATCTTACCTACCTTTTAAGGTGCCATCCCACCTATGGTGGTATGAAGTAATGGCACCTATATCGATATATCGCCTTTATTGGCTCTTACCTGAGTAAACATTTTTTTAATTATTTTTACTCATCCCGCAACAGGACTAAAAGTAAAAGAACGATCTTTTTTACTGAAGTTATGGGAGCGCAAATGACAAACCCCTATTAGATATGAAAGGAGCTTATCAATGATGGAAAGTCCTTTCGGTAAGCACATCTTGGCAGAATATTTTGAATGTGAATGCACCTATCTTGACAGTGAAGCTATAATAAGGAATCTGATGCTGGAAGCAGCCTCAAGAAGTGGGGCGACTATTGTTGGAAATATTTTTCACCATTTCAGCCCCCAAGGTGTTAGTGGTGTGGTGGTAATAGCCGAATCGCACCTTGCCATACATACATGGCCAGAGTTTAGATATGCATCAGTAGACCTTTTCACATGTGGTAGCCGGGTTGATCCATGGATTGGCTTTGAATATCTCAAAGAAAAGCTGCAATCCAGGAAATGGGTGAGTAAAGAAATCATCAGAGGGACAGTAGAAGAGGAGTTCAATTCTCATCTGAAGGTGGTATCAGGATAGCGGAAATTATTCAAAATCCTGTGGGATTTTGAATAATTAAATGCATAATGAAAGATGAAAATATCAAAATGCAAATCTAAATCCATTTCTGAGAAGAACTTGCTTCTAAACGAAATTTCGCATTTTGTACCTTGCAATTTGTATTTATCCACTCAATTTTGAGTGGATACGGATAGTATCATGTTCCCTTATATCTTTCGATACGAGATATCTCCTCATATATCCGTTTACCTGGAATGCAATGAAATCTTGCATTCAAGCCGGTCCAGCTTTCAGAAGATAGAAGTTGTTGAGTCTCTTGATTTTGGAAGAATGCTCGTTCTTGACGGTGTTATCAATCTTACAGAAAGAGACGAGTTTGTCTACCATGAGATGCTTGTTCATGTTCCTCTATTCTCTCATCCAGACCCATTAAAGATACTTATAGTAGGGGGTGGAGATGGAGGAACTGCCAGGGAAGTACTTAAACATGAGGGAATCAATAGGATTCAACAAGTGGAGATTGACGGGGAAGTTATTAGTATCTCGAAAAAATATTTTCCCTCTTTAGGTCTTGCCCTTGACCATCCTAAGGTAAATGTTCTTTTAACGGATGCCATTAAATATGTAAGAGAGATTGAGGAGAAGTTCGATATTATTATTATTGATTCGACAGATCCGGTTATGGAGCAAAGTGAGGGATTGTTTACAGTGCCCTTTTATAGAGATTGCCTTAATGCCCTGGCAGAACAGGGGGTATTGGCGGCCCAGGTTGGGGATATATCTTTCGAAACCAATCTTGTTTCAGCTGTTTTCAATAAACTTAAAGAGGTCTTTCCTATAGTCAGGATATACTTTGCCCCTATACCTTCCTATACATTGGTTCCTTATAGCTTTGCATTTTGTTCAAAGACGATACATCCTGAGATGGGTTTAGGACTTTCACGTTTTGTCAGGAGCTTTCAAACCAGATATTATAACCCGCAGATTCATCAATCAGTCTTTGTCCTCCCTGAGCATCTGAGAAAAGAATTTGAAAATTAGCCCCATTGTTAAAAGAGATTCTGATTTCGCTAAAGAGAAATTAATTTACAATTTTCGTGTCCGCCTTTCATGTTCTTATTCACCTGATTTGACACCAGCCTCTAAAATCTGGTAATGATACGATTACAGCATCAAATCTTCAATGAAATTTTGAGGGTTGGTTGTGGGTTTGGGTTCTGGCGAGTAATATAGGAGGCTGTCCGAGAATAGAGACTTCAAGCTTCCAACAACATCATGTTGTTCTTAAATTCGATTGGTTAGGCTATATGTGCCGAAAAATCCGAATTCGCATTCTGAGATAGGCTTTTAAAGGAGAGCAGAAATGGGCATAAGACAGAGGGGTGTAATAATAAGAAATAAATTCTTTTCAGGCTGTTTGTTTTTTACTATTATTTCTCTTGCTCTTACTCAGGTGTGCTTTGCAAAGGAAGATCGATTAGGTCATATCACTTCTTGTTCAGGAGATGTTCAGGCGAAGAGAGCAAAAGAGACCGTATGGACAAAAGCTGAGCTGAATATGCCTGTCTATTTTGGAGATAGTATAAGAACAAGTGAACCCGGAGAAGGAACAATAACTTTTATCGATAAAAGTTTACTCAAAATCCATTCTAATACTCGCATAACTTTAAATGCTATTGTTTCTCCTGTGGAAAAGAAGAACTCAGTTCTATTGTTCTTTGGAAGAATATGGAATAAGGTAAGTAGGGAAGGTTTGCGAAGGAGAGGTTTTGAAGTCCAAACACCAACTGCTGTTTGTGGGGTGAGAGGAACTGAATTTGGGACCGCCTCATATGAGGATGGAACTATGATAGTTCGAGTGGGTTCTGGCAAGGTTACTGTGGATAATGAAACAGATCGAAGTACCCTCTCTTCAAATCAAGGCGCTCGACTTTCCTTTGATACAAAAGAGATCAAGACAGAACCTGATTTTATGCCTGAATGGGAAAGAGCTCGAAAAAATGCAAGAAAAAACCTCTTTGCGGATGGTAAAAGGTATGGCGGCTTTGTACACAGCGAGATATATAGGCGAGGAGATAATTTGAAAACTCTTTTTGATGAAGCCAATAAATTATCAGAAAAGAAAGAAAGATGCTTATCATTAGCGAAAGAGGCCAAGAAAAGAGGAGACGAAATAGAATACAAGACTTTTATGTCTAAGGCCAAGAAGATACATGAGGAAATAAAGGAGTTAAATAGAAAAATTGCCTTCTACGGTAGGCGATTAGAGTGCCATTTTGGCCTTTTCTCTCACTATGGGTATCTGGCAAAACATCCTGAATTTTCAAAGAGGTTTACTGGAAAAGAATTCATATTGAAGGAGTTAGATAATATCGAAATGATACATGCTGAGTTCAATGCTATGATCGAAGAGGGGATGAAAATGACAATGGAGGATATGGAAGATCTTATGGACGAGATGAGCGAAAAGGTAAAAGAACTCAAAAAACGCAAAGGGATAAAAGGTGCTTTTGATGAATTGAATAAAGATTTTTAGAAGGCGTTTTACATCAAGCGCCCGCCTAACCTGAGTGATAGCATTGGCGGGCAGGCATATCGAAGCGTAGAGAAAGGAGGTGAGAAGAAGTCTTTTGAGTTCTCTTCTGGTTCAATAATATAAGATATCAATCCATCCTGATTTTCATTTTGCCGTCTTCCGGATAGAAGCTGATAAGGACGCTTCAGCCACTTACACGTCCCAGGGCTTCATTTTCAGTATGTGGTTAGGTAAAATAATAGCAGTTTTTAAATAATTTACGAGCCAAAATATTTTTTGAATCAGGGGACTTGACATTTTTAATTTAGTCACTATTTTCATTGTTTGTGTTTAGCTCTAAAAGAAAATATAAGGAGGGTAATGATGAAGATTCAACCATTGTATGACCGGGTAATTGTAAAGAGGGTAGAGGAAGAAGGAAAGACCAAAGGGGGTATTATTATCCCTGATACAGCCAAAGAAAAACCGATAGAGGGGATAGTTGCTGCTGTCGGAAGTGGAAAGAGCGAAGAAGGAGGCAAGAAGGTACCCCTCGAGGTTAAGGAACGTGACAGGGTCTTATTTTCCAAGTATGCGGGAACCGAGATCAATATAGAGGGTGAGGAACACCTCATCATGAAGGAAGAAGACATTATTGCTATTGTTAAATAATCATTTTTCATTTTAAAATCTCAAGGAGGATTGAATTATGGCAGCAAAGGAGATCAAATATGATATGAAGGCCAGGGAGGCAATATCGAAAGGTATAGATACACTGGCCGGGGCTGTTAATGTAACCCTTGGCCCAAAGGGAAGGAATGTTATCCTGGAGAAGTCCTGGGGATCACCAACAATTACAAAGGATGGTGTTACCGTTGCCAAGGAGATTGAGCTCGAAGACAAGTTTGAGAACATGGGCGCCCAGATGGTCAAGGAGGTTGCCTCTAAGACATCGGATGTAGCTGGCGATGGAACAACAACAGCCACTTTGTTAGCCCAATCTATCTACCGTGAAGGCTCAAAGCTTGTCACAGCAGGCGCCAATCCCATGGCCCTCAAGAGAGGTATTGAAAAGGCGGTAGACACCGTGCTAGAACAGCTGAAAAAAATGTCCAATCCGACAAAGGAGCAGCAGGAAATCTCTCAGGTGGGTACAATCTCTGCCAACAATGATAAGACTATCGGAAACATTATTGCCGAGGCCATGGCCAAGGTTGGCAAAGAGGGGGTTATAACCGTTGAGGAGGCCAAGAGCATGGAGACAACCCTCGAAATCGTTGAGGGAATGCAGTTTGACAGAGGCTATCTCTCCCCCTACTTTGTAACGGATGCGGAAAAGATGGAGGCCACCTTAGAGGAGCCATATATCCTGCTGCATGAGAAAAAGATCAGCAATATGAAGGATATGGTTCCCCTGCTTGAGCAGATCGCCAAGATGGGAAAACCCCTCTTGATAGTTGCCGAGGATGTAGAGGGTGAGGCCCTGGCCACCCTGGTGGTTAACAAGCTGAGGGGGACACTGAAGGTAGCTGCTGTTAAGGCACCAGGTTTTGGGGATAGGCGTAAGGCCATGCTTGAGGATATTGGTATGCTTACAGGAGGAAAGGTAATCTCTGAGGATCTGGGACTTAAATTGGAGAATATAAGCCTTAATGACCTTGGCACGGCAAAGAGACTAAATATAGATAAGGATAACACGACTATTGTTGATGGTGGCGGAAGCAGGAGTGACCTCGAGGGAAGGGTAAAACAGATCAGGGCCCAGATAGATGACACTACCTCCGATTACGATAAAGAAAAACTCCAGGAGCGCCTGGCTAAGTTGATTGGTGGTGTAGCGGTTATTAATGTTGGTGCTGCTACAGAGACAGAGATGAAGGAGAAGAAGGCCAGGGTTGAGGATGCCCTCAATGCTACCAGGGCAGCAGTGGAAGAGGGAATCGTTCCTGGAGGCGGTATTGCCTTTATCCGATGCATTCCGGCCTTAGGCAAATTAAAGTTGGAGGGAGATGATCAGCTTGGGGTAAATGTAGTCAAGAGGGCTATGGAGGACCCGGCACGTCAGATTGCCAACAATGCTGGCATGGAAGGATCAGTAGTGGTAGAGAAGGTCAAAGCGGAAAAGGACGCCTTTGGTCTAAACGCTGAAACAGGTGAATATGAAGACCTTATCAAGGCTGGAATCATTGATCCGACCAAGGTTACAAGGTTTGCCCTTCAGAATGCCGCTTCGGTCGCTGCCCTTATGTTAACTACCGAGGCCATGGTAGCTGAAAAACCAAAAGAGGAAAAGTCAATGCCACCAATGCCTCCTGGAGGAGGTGGATATGGCGGCGATATGATGTAACTGCTATAGACAATAGCTCTGTTTTTAATCCTGCGAGGCGACCAATCCTTATTTGGTCGCCTTTTTTTATATTTAATAAAGACAAAATAATCTATAATCAAATAATGAAATCTCTCTCCCAATTAACTGACATTATATATCCTCCACGTTGCCATATCTGCGGTGGATTTCTATCTGCTGATGAAGATCTTCCCTCCTCATATAATTTGTGTAATGAGTGCTTAGGTGACCTAACCCCTATAACCCATCCGATTTGCACTATCTGCGGCTTGCCTTTTCCTACCTCAACAGGGCAAGATCATCCCTGTGAAAATTGTCTTCGCAAAAGGCCTTGGTATGATTATGTAAGAACCCCTTATCTTTACTCAGGCCAGCTCATGGAGGCCATACACCGATTCAAATATAACTCGGAAAGTCAACTAACTTCCTCCCTTGGCACTTTATTGTCCTCTTTTGCCAAGGGATTGGTACCTGATCCTGAGGACTTCTTAACTGTCCCTGTACCCCTCCATAGGCGAAGATTAAGGGAGAGAGGCTTCAACCAGAGTCTTTTGTTGGCCAAGGTACTTGCCTCAAATCTTGGAACTCAATTAGACTATTTATCCCTTACCAGAAAAAGATATACAAGGGCCCAGACAGGTTTAAAGAAAGAAGAAAGGAGAAAGAACGTTAAGGATGCCTTTTCCGTCATACATCCTGAATCAATAAAGGGTAAGAAGATACTATTGGTTGATGATGTCTTTACAACCGGGCACACCTTGAACGAATCTGCCAGGACCCTGAAAAAATCAGGGGCGATTGTTGTTATTTGTCTGACACTGGCCAGAACCCTGGTTGATTGAAGAATAAAGTGCTAAAAATGTAAGCTCTCAATAAGTTGGGGTAGATTATATTTTGTGACTAATCACTGGATTCCTGCTCCCCGCTTTCGCGGGGACAAGTTTACCCCTGCGGAAGCAGGGGCAGGAATGACAGAAACTTACACT
>CAZMUW010000055.1:0-8032 GCA_964569645.1 uncultured Desulfobacteraceae bacterium
AATCTCCGGTAAAAATCCTTCTCAAAGGGGAGAATAACCGCTACCCGGTCTACCCTTTTAGCTATCTTTCTAACCCTCCTTTCCCGCCATGCCCATACCTGGGGAGTAATATAGTAAAGTACGGGGATACCAAGAGAGTGGGCTTTTCTGGCCAAATTTAGATTAAAGCCTGGATAGTCAATAAGTATTAAGAGATCCGGAGGGCTAACAGTCAAGATCATCTTTAATTCCCTCAGGGCCCGAAAGATGTATCTGATTCTGGGTATGACTTCCGTCATTCCTACCACAGCCATAGCTGATAATTGATACATAATCCTGACACCAACCTTTTCCATCTCTGGGCCGCCAAGACCGAAAAATCCTATATCAGGGGTTAGCTTCTTTATTGCCAGGACCAAATGTGCCCCATAAATATCCCCTGAGGCTTCCCCTGCCACGATCATTGCGCTTTTTTTTGGGCTCAATTCAGGATATTGCCTTTGCTTTTCTTTTTATCTGGTCAATGATAGAGAGGGCAACAGCAAGGGCCCTTTTTCCATCAACTCCGGAAACCTTAGGCTCTGTCCCCCTTTTTATGGCCTCTACAAAGGATCTGATCTGATCGGCCAGGGGATCACTATCAGGGAATTCATCCTCTCTATCCTCCTTATCCCCTTTAACCTGGGTCATACTGATCTTTCTTTTGCCATAATCAACTGATATGCATTTATCAGGCTGGAAGATCCGAATCATTCTAAGAGATTCATTTGAAACCCGGCTTGCTGTTAAATTTGCTATGGTACCATTGGCAAATATAATCCTAACGTTAGCAATATCTATCTTATCACCCATAACAGGCATCCCAACGGCATCTATTTCCTTAATCTCCGAATTTACGAGGTACAGGATAATATCCAGATCATGAATCATGAGGTCTAAAACCACATCTACATCTGTCCCTCTCTTAGTAAAAAAGCTAAGCCGATGAGATTCAATAAAAATAGGCTTAGAAAGCAGTGACTCCATCTTAATTACTGCAGGATTAAAGCGTTCTATGTGTCCTATCTGCAAAATAGTATTATTTTTTTTTGCCATTTCTATCAGGCCATCAGCATCTCTCAGTTTAAGTGTGATAGGCTTTTCAACTAACAGATGTATCCCATGAGTCAAAATATCATGTCCAATCTCAAAGTGGGATACTGTTGGAACAGCCAAACTGAGGCCATCTACATAGGGAAGAAGTTCAGTATGACTATTGTAGGCTTTAGTATTATACTTGCGTGCTATATCTTTTGCCCTCTCAAAATCTATATCAGCAACCCCGGCAAGATCAATATCTTCCATGGAAGCATACTTCTGGCCATGTAACTCGCCTGCGTAACCTACCCCGACAACGCCTAATCGTAATTTTTGGTCCGTTGCCCGTTCCTTCATACTGTGCCCACTCCTTCCTGCCTACTGCTTCCTGCCTACTGGTTCCTGCGTACTCCTTCTTGCCTACTGCCTACTGCTTTATCTGGACAATACGGCAATGCCGTAGCTGTCTGCCAGCCTTATCATATCCTCTTTATCAAAAATGAGGGTTTTGCCTGCTTCAATTGCCAGAACAGATGCATTAACAGTTGACATAGCCTTAATGGTGTTTAGGCCGACCGCAGGCAGGTCAAACCTAAGATCCTGATTGGGCTTACTAACCTTAACAACCACCGCATTTTCTTTGCCTAATTCCCCTCCCCTTAGGATTGCCTTATCAGTTCCCTCTATGGCCTCTATTGCCAGGACTGTCTTTCTTCTGACCACAACACAGTGCCCTATATCCAGGCTACCTAACTCTTTGGCTACCATCCAGCCAAATTCCATGTCCTCCATCTCCTCTCTGCACGGCCTTCTTTTGCTAAGACAGCCAGAAGGTGCAAGAAGCTCCGGAAGATAAGCAGTAGAACCTACAACGGTTATCCCTTCTTTTTCAAGCTCCCTGGCCACAGCCCTTAAGATGTCATCATCATGCAAGACTGGCAATTTTCCCATAACTGCCAGCCCTTTTGGATCTGGCCTTACATTGTCAAACATGTTGGCCTTAGTGATTGCACCTGCCATCAGAACATGACGTACCCCCCTTGATTTGAAGGCACTCAGCAGATGACCAAATTGACCAAGCCCTATCCAGGTGATTTCATCAACTTTAGTGGCTAACTCTTCCGTAGTCTCTTCCCTGTGTGCCACAGCAATGACCTTTAACCCCCTTCTCTTGACTGAGTCGGCTACCAAAAGGGGAAACTTTCCACTTCCTGCTATAAGGCCTATCTTGTCCATTTTCAATTGACTATTGATAATTGATAATTTTCAATTGCCCTGTACCTACCTAACAACACCCCTCTTGGAGCTGACTAAGAAGTCAAGCAATATTTGTAATTCCTTAAAAGGGGTTATCTCTCTCCTGACCCTTTCCAGTGCCTCATGCAACAGATGATGATCACGCCATATAATCTGATAGGCCTTTTTTAACCCATTTATCTTTTCTTGAGAAAATCCTTCCCTTTTAAGACCTCTGGTATTTAATCCATGCAATTTGGCCCGGTCCCCTGCGGCCATCATGAAAGGTGGGATATCCTTGACCGTGGCCGATTTTCCTCCGATAAATGCATAAGTCCCTATCCTGACAAACTGATGGATGGCCACCAGACCCCCAATGATAGCGTAGTCACCTATCTCTATGTGACCGCCAAGGGTTGCAGCATTTGACATAATAATGGAATTGCCCAAGGTGCAGTCATGGGCAATGTGGGCATAGGCCATAAGGTAATTCCTGTTCCCGATTATTGTGACTCTATCCTGCTTGGTTGTGGCCCGATTAACGGTTACAAACTCCCTGATTATGTTTTCATCCCCAATAATAACCCCGGTATCCTCACCCCGATAATTTATGTCCTGGGGAGGTAAACCAATGGAGACGAAAGGATAGATCCTGTTTTTTCCCCCTATCACTGTATGGCCATCTATAACTACATGAGAACCGATAACGGTATCCCTTCCTATTGTTACCTTTTCGCCTATGATTGAATATGGCCCAATTGTAACCCCCTCGGCTATCTTTGCCCCTGGGGACACAACAGCAGCTGGATGAATATCTACTCCCATTTTTCTTACCCTATTGCAGCCACCAGCTCGGCTTCTGCCGCTACTGTCTTATTTACCATTGCCTTCCCTTTCATTTTCCATATCCTGGTACCTTTTCTTATAGCAGTCACCTCGAAAAGGATCTGGTCGCCAGGAACGATCGGCTTCCGAAACTTTACCTTATCAATAGCAGCGAAATATATGGCTTTGCCAGCTTCCAGCTTCATACTTTCTGGTACCGACAACCTGGCAAGTATTCCCCCCACTTGAGCCATGGCCTCTATCACCAAAACGCCAGGCATAATTGGGTTTTCTGGAAAATGTCCCTCGAAGAATGGCTCATCTATGGTTACATTCTTGATCCCTACTACCCTCTCACCCAACTCAAGCTCCGTAATCATATCCACAAACAGGAATGGGCGCCTGTGTGGGAGTATCTTTATGATGTCCTTATATGTCAGAGGCAAATCCATTACACTACCTGCTCCTATTTTAATTGTTTTTATAGTTCCTTAACCCTAATATCTTCTAACTTCTTCAACCTTTCTGAATAGTCGGGCAGCCTCCGCATATGCCCTCTCGTTTTCAACCAGAGGCGATGAGGCATTGTTGTCCTAACCTATTTTTTACTCTCCTCTTTCATTTGATCATAGGCCCTGATAACCTTCTCAGTAATATCCACTGAGTTAATACAATAAAGAACAGCACCTGCCCTCTTTTCTATTATCAAGATGTAGTTCTCCTCGGATCCTATCTTTTCAATAACCTTACCTATTTCTTTAAGGATCCTTTTTTCTTCCTCTTTCTGTAACCCTCTCATCTCTTCATTTAAATCCTTATAAAGATATTCTAACTCCCTGGTCTTTCTTTCAATAATCCTCCTTTTATCTTCCTGGGCATCCATACTCAACATCATAGCCTGTTTCTCTAATTCCCTCCTTAACTCCAAAAGCTCTTTTTGTTTTGTATCAAGTTGCCTCTGGAGGACATCTTTTTTCTTCTTAAGAAGCTGGGTGATGTTTTTCCCTTCCTTAGATTCGCTAAGACATCTTTGAAGATCAATTAAACCAATCTTGATAAGATCTTCCCCCAATACTACATTATTAGCCAATAGGATTACCATAATAATGGTAGAAAATAAGAAAGTCTTCTTCATACTTGACTCCATCCTTAGTGTAATTGTTTTTCGTTGGGGATACGGTAACCAAAAATCAGGTATGAATAGTACATTATTTTTTCCTTATTAGTCAACTAAGTTGGGTTCATTGGGTTTCCCGGGTTCACTAAAATGGTGTTCCAATAGTAAACTCCCAGTCGCTTGATGGCTCACCAGGCCTCCGGTCAAGATTATGCCCCCATTCCAAACGTAGAGGTCCTACTGGTGAGTACCACCTTATCCCTATTCCAGCACCCCGCCTAATTCCAATAAATGTATAGTCCTCCTCCTTGGCAAAAACATTTCCGGCATCAAAGAATAGTACACCCACCACTCCCTGTTCCTTCACAAGAGGAAACCTGAACTCAATGTTATATACCATCATCTTTTCTCCACCTATCCTGTCACCTGTTTTCGGATCAACAGGTGAAATAGCTCCATAATGAAATCCCCTGACCGTATTCATCCCTCCTAATCTGAATTTTTCATAAACGGGTAATTTGCCTCCTGGCCTCTGCTCAACATAGCCCCATCTGCCCTGCACAGAAAATGCAGCATCCCAGAAAAAAGGGAAAAACCAGGTTGATCTGGGCCTGTATTTGGTAAAATAGTTATCTCCTCCTAAGATGCCGCCTGCATATTCTACTGATAAGGAATTAGTAGAGCCCTTTCTGGGATTAAAGCGTCTATCTCTGCTATCTCTGGAAACGCCAAGGGTCAGGCTGCTTGTAATATTTCTTCCTACCATATCCTGAATTACCTGAGAGGCCTCTTCTGATACATCCGAGATATCAGCACTATCATAGGTATAGGTAGCTGAGCCTCTGGTGAAATCAATTCCTAAAGGAAAACCAAACCTCAATCTTCCCCCAAGGCTGTCCTTGATATATTCGTCATATCTGTACCTCCAGTCGTATAGATCAATACCTGCTGATAAAGGTCTATCAAATAACCATGGCTCAGTAAAACTCAAGGTATATCTAGTAGACTTGTTGCTCAGGGATGCCCTGGCCGACAGTCGCTGTCCAAGGCCAAAGAGGTTGTCCTGTGATACCTCCAACATCCCTATAGCCTTTTCCATTGAGCTATATCCAACACCAAGGGAAAGGGTGCCGGTTGGTCTCTCCTTGATATGTATATCAAGGATCATCTCCTCATCGCTGCTCCCCTTTTTTGTGTTAACTCCCACCTCCTCAAAAAAACCAAGGCGATGAAGATTCTGACCGCTTCTCTTTAACTTCCTTCCACTGAAATATCCGCCTTCAATAACCTTTAGCTCCCGTCGAAGAATCTTATCCCGAGTTTTGTCATTTCCAGTGATTATTATTCTATCAAACCTGACCTTCTTTCCCCTCGAAATCCGGTATGTAATGTCAACCTTATGTTCTTTATCATCCTCTTTAATCTCGGGGGAAACATCGACAAAGGCATAGCCTTCGTCTGCATAAATCTCACTCAAACTTAATGTATCAGACCTTATAACCTCCCTATTATATATCCTCTCTTTTGTTATTTTAACCACCCGATAGAGCTCATCGACTTCTTTTATAAGATCTCCCTCAAGGCTCACCTTCCTAATACCATATTGGGGACCTTCATTAATCTTAATAGTAATTATAAGCCCCTCATCCTTTTTGTGAGAGATCTCCGGCTCACTTACTCTTGCCTTTATATAACCATTGTTATGATAAAATGATTTTATTTTGAATATATCACTTTCTAACTTTTTTCTATCCAGACGACCAGAGTTAGTAAGGAAAGAGAAAAATCCCTTCTCATTTGTCTTCATAAGATCTTTTAGATCGTCATCATCAATCTTAACATTGCCTGCAAATGTAATGTTCCTTATATAGACCTTATCGCCCTCTTTAATTTGATATATGAGGGCCGCCTCATTGTTGGGGAGATCCTCTATCCTTTCTCTTATTTCAACATTATAATACCCCTTTTCATGGTAGTGATCTTTTAACCTCTCAATACTTTCTTTAATATCTTTTCTATTAAGGATAGAGTATTTTTTTATACCTAAAACCTCCATCAGATCGTCTCGCTCTATCTTCTTGTTCCCCTCAAATTCAATCCTGCCAATTGATGGTTTTTCACTAACCTTAAAGGTGACTATGCTACCATCGGGACCCTCCTCAACATCTATCTGGACATCCTCGAAAAAACCCATTTGATATATTGATCTGAGATCTTTATCGAGGGTCTTTGGGTCAAATATTGTCCCCTTTCGACTCTCAATCGATGCAAGGATGGCGTCGGTTTCAATCCTTTCATTTCCTTTAATATAGACCGAATCTATCTGGATAATACCTCTAATCCGGCTTTTTACTGTTAATGTCGCCTTCTCCATTATCTGAGCTAATTTATCCATCCTATCTCCTAAGACAGAAATAGAGAAAGGTTTCCTTTCAGTTGATATAGGAAGGATAGTAAGGTCAACACTTATCTTTTCTCCAATCTGGGCAAGACTTCCTTTTATTAACCAATCGATCCTCTTCTCTCTTGCCACACTCCTTACAAGATCTAAATCTGCTGCTGTTATCCTGGATAGATTGCTCTTGTTTATTATCGCCGGATCGAGAAGGTCAAATCCCTCCCTTTTCAACCTTGCTGTCAGCATCTTTTGGAGTTCTAAAGCGAGATGATCCATAGGCTTCAGCATATCAATCTTGAAGGGAAGAACGGCTATCTTGTCTGACAACTGTGCCCTTACGTTGGTATGTATCAAAAGAGGGATTAAAATTAACAAAATATGGAAAGGTACAAATATATGGCCAGGATGGGAGAATATCTTTTGAATCACTATAAGTAGCTTGTTGGGTTTGTTGTGTTTATAGGATTTTAACACAACGAACACAGCAAACACGATGAACCCAACAAACACTTTATTCCTTTCATGCAAACCTGCCATCAACTAATAGCAGCTGCCTGGACATCTGGTGGGCCAGCTCCAGATTATGGGTAGCTATAACTAAGGCCAGGCCTCTGTTTTTATTAAGGTAAAGCAGCAGCTTTGTTATCTCATCACCTGTTACTTTATCCAGGTTTCCTGTGGGCTCATCTGCTAAGAGCAACTTAGGGCCCATAATTAAGGCCCTGGCAATTGCGACCCTTTGCTGCTCTCCTCCGGAAAGCTCACCAACCCTGTGGCTTAGCCTGTCCTTTAAACCCATCTGAGAGAGCATAGCTGATGCCATTTCAACGGATTTTCCCTTACTATAGCCGGATATCAGGGCGGGAATCATAGTGTTTTCCTCGGCATTAAATTCATTAAGAAGATGATGGAACTGGAAGACAAAGCCTATTTCCCGATTTCTTATCTTACCGAGGCCCCTCTCATCCATCTGATAGACATTACTGTCATTGAAAAAAACCTTACCCTTAGATGGTGGCTCTAATGTTCCCATAATATTAAGCAGGGTTGACTTGCCTGATCCGGAGGGCCCTATTATGGCAAGGGCTTCACCTGGTAATACATGTAGGTCGATCCCTTTAAGCACTTGAATTATCTGGCCACTATTTTCAAAGCTTTTATAGATATCTTCTATCTGCAGCATGGGTTTCATAAGAAGTGCCTAAAGTTAAAAGTGCCTAAAGTGAGTTAAAGTTTAAAGTAAACACAACAAACAACCCGCAGTTTTTGATTTTTTTTTATCGAAAATCGGCTATCGAGAATCCCTGAATTCATAAATGCGCAATTTCAAATAATCCTATCCATACCCTCCCCCTTGACGGGCTGGTCTTTATACACACTAGACACAGAAGGTAATTTTT
>CAZMUW010000056.1:0-8013 GCA_964569645.1 uncultured Desulfobacteraceae bacterium
GAATCCCGGGCTTTCCGGGCAATCATGTCTGGCGATAGGGAGGAGCATGACAAAAAGGTAAGAAGCGCAGTCTTTCAGCTGGCCGAAAGTAATGATGTGGTCGTCCTTGCTCAGGCATCTATGGCCCACTTGGCTGAAGAGTTAAAGAAATCCGCATCTGTTCCGGTTCTTGCAAGCCCAAAACTATGCATGAGCGCCTTGAAAAGGCTCAGCATGGTGGAATAAACAGTTGACGCAATAAAAACTCTGAAGCCCAAAAGGTTCCCAGGGTGTCAACTTTATCTCTTTCTCTTTGTTCTCTGTTGTTATCTTTAACTGGGACGTATGTCCATATCTATCTGTGGAGAAGTTGAAGAAAATTGAAGAAACCGTTTGACAAAAACAAAAAAAGCCCTTAAGAAAGGACAAGTAGTCAGGCCATCCGTCCACCTTTTTAGTATTGGTGAATTGTAATGACAACAAAAGAATCTTTGGAGTGACATGACATGAATCTGGATAAATTATTCAGTTCTTTTTCCATTGGAACGGTGAAGATGCAAAACCGCATCGTAATGCCACCCATGGCAACTCATTACGCCACAGCGGAAGGGTTCGTGACTAAGCGACAGATTGCCTACTATGTTGAACGCTCAAAGGGCGGTGTGGGATATATTACCGTGGAACACACTGGCATTGTTCAACAGGGCAAAGCAAGCCCGAACATGCTACTCATCAGTACCGATGAACATGCTTCGAGAATTGAGGGGCTGATTGACGCTGTCCACGGTGTGGGAGGAAAAATCGTCGTGCAGATTAATCATGCAGGGAGACAAACCGCCTCTGCAGTGACTGGATCTCCCATTGTTGGGCCTTCTCCCATACCCTGTCCCACCAGAAACGAAATTCCCCGCGAACTCTCCCCTGGTGAGATTAAGGAGATCATCGAGGCATTCTCATTGGCAGCCCAACGGGTCAAGAAGGCTGGGGCTGACGGTGTTGAGCTCCATATGGCCCATGGGTACCTTATCTGTTCCTTTCTGTCTCCCTTTTCTAACCAGAGAACAGATCAGTATGGAGGTGATATCCAGGGACGGGCAAGATTTGCCGTAGAGGCTCTGAAGTCAGTGCGCAATCGGGTAGGTCCGGATTTTCCCATCATCTGCAGGTTAAGTGGCGACGAATACGTGGAGGGAGGACTCAAGATAGCGGAAACAAAACAGGTCGCCAGGATCCTGGAAAGGGAGGGGGCCGATGCTCTTCATGTATCGGCATGCAACGCCGCCTCAGGCTATCTGAATCACCCGCCGTATTATGTGGAAGAAGGTGTCTTTGTCCATCTCGCCCAGGCAATCAAATCGGAAGTAGACATCCCCGTTATTACAGTCGGGAGAATCAGAACCCCAGTCATGGCTGACCAGATAATTCGAGACGGGAAGGCTGATCTGGTCTCCATGGGCCGGGCTTTGATAGCAGATCCCCATATGCCGAAAAAGGCGAAAGAGGGGCGGTTTGAAGAAATTATCCCCTGCATCTCTTGTAATCGGTGCATTCAGACCCTGAGAAAAGGGTCGGTTCGATGTGCAGTCAATCCGGAGGCGGGTAACGAAGGTCAATTTAGAGTCTATGAAACCGATAGACCTAAGAAGGTGTGGATTGTGGGAGGCGGGCCTTCAGGCCTTAAGGCGGCTGAAATAGCAACCCTGAGGGGACACCAGGTAACGATCTTTGAAAGGACTCATAGACTGGGCGGAAGAATGAGACTCGCCGCTATCCCTCCGAACAAGGCCATTCTGAACGATTTTTGCGATTACCTTGAAAAAAGGGTCAAGGGCCTGGGGATAACGGTGGAGTTAGGCAGGGAATTCACCGTCGATATGGTGGATCCAGTCAGGCCGGATGTAGTGATCGTTGCCACGGGAGCCATACCGCACTTTCCCGATTGGAAGGGGGTCCAAGAGAGTGGAGCTCTCTCTGTCGATGATGCCTTATCCAAGGGGGCAGGAGACATGGGAAAAAGGGTTTTGGTGGTTGGCGGCGGTGGCGTTGGTGCAGAGACGGCTGATTATCTTTCAGAGATGGGAAAAGAGGTTACCCTGGTCGAGATGTTGGAGGAGATCGCATCGGATCTGGTGGGCCACCTGAAACACTACCTTTCGTTGAGGCTTGCAGAAAAAGGGGTTACCATCCTTACATCCACCAAGGTGAAAGAGCTGGGAAAGGGCTATGCCGTGGTGGAAGACGCATCCGGGGTCAGAAAAATTGATGGATTCGATGTCATCGTTCTGGCCGTGGGTTCTAAACCCGATGACCGCATTGCCAGGAGTCTTGAAGGAAAGGTGCCTGAACTCTATGTGATCGGTGATGCCTCCCAGCCAAGGGAGGCCCTGGAGGCCGTCTATGAGGGAGAAGAAATTGCGTTGAAGATATAGATCCCTTCTAGGCCGCCATCTATTTCTCGTGTGAAAGGAGGTGAAAGATCTTAGGTAGGAGCATGCTCCCAGGAGCAAGTATTATGCTTAAATTCTAAAGATAAGGAGGAGGGAAGATGAAATCTAAGAAGAAATACATAGTGACAATTGGATTTGTTTGTCTATTCTTAATGATGTTGGGCGGTACTGCCCTTGCGGCAAAAAAGGTCATCCACGTGTGGCATACCGAGACCAATCCAGTATCGAGGAAGGCGGTTGCCAACATCGTGGCAAGGTTTGAGGCCCTGCATCCGGATATCAAAGTGGAGGCAGAGGCCCTTGCGTGGGGAGACCTGGAAGGGAAAATCATGGCGTCCCTGGCAGCGGGGGCACCGCCAGAGCTTTCCCATGGCCAACCCATCACCTGTGCCGCACTCCAGGCCAAGGGATTGCTTCTGCCTCTGGATGAGGTGGTTGAGTCCATCGGTGAGGACAACATCTGGGATCAGATAAAGAAGGTGGGTAAATTCGGGGACCATTACTATGGCCTCGTTCACGCTGCAGGCACCTCCCTTTTGATCTACCGGAAGGACCTGGCCAAGAAGAAAGGCCTGAAGGGTCCCAAGACATGGAACGATTTGCTGAAAATTGCCAAGAAATTGACCATGGACACCAACGGGGATGGAAAGATCGATATTTACGGCCTAACCATACCCGGTGACAATCTGTTCATCAATATCCTGCTTGGGGAACTGACCCGGGCCAACGGGGGTATCCTTTTCGATGTTCATAATCGGCCCCACTTTACTGACAGAACAATGATCGAGACCCTGAATTTCTTGAAGGAGCTGACCAAGTACATGCCCCCCGGATGGGAGGGCGATGGGTACTTGGAAACCTTCGCCAACATGTACGGCCAAAAAGCGGCCATGATGTTTCAGGGATACGGGAGGGGTGCCTCATTGATCGAGAAGTATGCCCCTGAGGATATGCTCAGTACAGATTATTTCGACGTCTGGATAAAACCCCGTGGGCCAAGTGGTACAAAACCTGCCGCCCAGGTGGACGAGGAGCCATGGATGCTCTTTAAGGGTTCCAAACACCCAAAAGAGGCCATCGAATTCCTGAAGTTCTTTTACCAGGATGAAAATTACCTCGAGTATATCCAGACCGTCCCGATCCACTTCTTCCCCATAACCAAGTCCCTGCAGAAGAGCAAAGCATACCAGGAGACCCCGATGATCAAGAAATGGAAGGGTTGGCTCGATGTCCAGAGATATTATCTGGATAATGACCTGGTTAAACCGACGCTCGTTATCGATTATGGGGATATTGGAGGCAAACCATATCTTATGGATATTCTTGGCTCCGGGATACTGAAGGATATGGTAATGGAGGTAACCAAAGAGGGCATAACTCCTCTAAGGGCCGCCAAAAAGGCCCAGAAGAGGGCAGAGGAGCTCATAAGGGATAAGGGCTACGCCAAGTGGTAGTCCAGCTGTAGATAGTGCCGGGAGTATTTTTTTATGCTCCCGGCATTTTTCCTTTTTTCAAGATTGACAATCTCGTAAAAAGTCCCAAAACCGTCATGCCGGACTTGATCCGGCATCCAGAAGTAATTGAATTTACTGGATTCCGGCTTTCGCCGGAATGACGTTTTCAAGAGATTCTCGACTTTTTACGAAATCAACGAGATTGGCATGGGATGAAAAGGTGAAGATAAGCACCCAAAAAGCAGGAATCATCCTGATTGCACCGTCGGTTTTCCTGATCTGTGCCCTATTGGTCTATCCGGTTTTATACGGAGTCTGGCTCAGCTTTTTCAAGAAACACTCCTTTTTCCCAGAGCAGAAATTTACGGGCCTTGCGAACTATATCTATCTGATGAGGGACTCGGAATTCTGGATGAGCGTCTGGTATGGGACGGTTTACTCTGTCAGCACCATCTTCCTTCAAATCGTCATTGGCGTTATTGCGGCACTGATTCTCAACGAGGCCTTTCGAGGGAGAAATCTTGTCAGGGGAGTCGTTCTCTTTCCTTACATGATTCCCACGGTGGTGGCCATCATCCTTTGGAAGTGGCTCCTCAATACTCAGTTTGGCCTGGTCAACTATCTATTGCTGGCCATGGGCATCATTGAAGATCCCCTTCCCTGGATGGGAAAAGACTATATCATGACGTCCCTGATCATCATCAGTGTATGGGAGTTTTTCCCTTTCGTTGTTTTGAGTGTTCTTGCCCGGATGCAAACGATCCCACCGGCTCTCTATGAAGCTGCCAAGGTTGATGGAGCCAGCGCGTTGAGCCGCTTCATCCACGTGACCCTCCCTCAGTTGAGAAATGTTCTCTTTGTGGTTATCCTTCTCAGAAGCATATGGATGTTTACCAAGTTTGATACCGTTTGGCTGCTTACTCAGGGTGGAGGCGCGGAAAAATATGTCAGAACCCTGCCCGTATACGCCTACATGAGGACCTTTATGTATTATCAGGCGGGGCTGGGGTCAACCCTTGCAGTGATCATGTTTGCGATCTTGATTGCCGCCACAACGGTCTACTTTAAGATGTTCAGGAGCGAGGGAGAGATTTGACACCGAAAAACACGTTTTTTTCATTACGAGGACAGGCAATTTACTGGTGTGCTGCCATTTTGCTTGTTCTGACTGCATTCCCTTTTTTCTGGATGATCTCCACCTCTTTTAAGTCCTTGAGGGAGATATTTGTTTTTCCCCCGTATTTTTTTCCCAAAGACTTTACCCTTGCCAATTTCGAGCGACTCTTTGAACAAACTCGTTTTCTGACCTATTTCAAAAACAGCGTGTTTGTCTCAACATCAACCGTGGTCCTCACCATGACGATCGCATCCGCCGGGGCTTATAGCCTGACCCGATTCAAATTCTATGGTCGGGAAAAGATAGCGAGTCTCATTCTCTTCACCTACATGTTTGCTCCCATTATGATCATTATCCCCTTTTATGTATTGATCAGGAAGATAGGCATTGCCAATACCCACCTTGCCCTCATAATGGCTTACACCGCCTTTTGTCTCCCCTTCAGCCTGTGGCTGCTCAGGGCCTTCTTCCAGAGTATACCCATGGCATTAGAGGAAGCCGCTTTAACGGATGGAGCCGGGAGAATCCGGGCGGTCATCTATGTGATTTTTCCACTCGCATTGCCTGGTATTATTGCGACGGGAATCTTCACCTTCATATTGGCATGGAATGACTATATCTTTGTCAGAATTTTGATCACCTCAGATGAGCTCAAGACCCTTTCGGTTGGTATCGCAGATCTATACAACGCAACCGTGATCGATTGGGGAATGATTATGTCCGGGGGAATGTTGATCACCATACCTGTCATGGTATTCTTCATCTTCATACAGAGATATTTGATTGCCGGATGGGGGGCAGGCGCAGTAAAAGGCTGATAGGTAAAGAAGGGCGTGCTGGAAGCGAGCAGCCGGCGCCTTCATTGGCCAAGCGGAAGATCGTAGACCATCTGGATTTCATCGAGAAAAAGATGGTAACTGTTCAGGTAGCCACCAAGGCCCCAATTTCAATTTTCAATTGTTAGTGCCTTGGTGCCTTAGTGGCTGAATAGTTACAAAAGATAAGGGAAGACATGGAAAAGATGCAAACCTAAAGCAGAGATTTGAGACTTTGTGGAGGAGGTAGAAGATATGAGACTCAAAGATAAGTCAGCCCTCATCACCGGTGGAGGAAGGGGTATTGGTGCGGCGACAGCCTTTGTGTTTGCAGAGGAAGGGGCCAGGGTTGGAATTGTAGACATTCGAGATGAAGGTCTCAAAAAGGTTGCAGCCGAAGCCAAGCAAAGGGGATTTGAGTTCAAGGCGCTTGTTGGGGATATTTCCAAAAAGGATCAGATTGGAAGGGTAATGGGAGAGTTTATCCAGGAGTTTGGGCGAATCGATGTCCTGGTGAACAATGCAGGGATCGCCATATCCAAGGCCTTTCCGGAAAAGACTGTGGAAGATTGGGTGAAGACCTTGGAGGTCAATCTGATTGGGGTATTTCTGTGCTCACAAGCAGCAGCGAGATATATGGTAGAGCAGAAATCAGGTAAGATTATCAACATCTCCTCAATCCGGGGGATCGATCATTGTGGCCGGGAGGGGATCATGGACTACAGTGCCTCCAAGGCAGCAGTGATCAACCTGACCAAGACAATGGCCAAAGAGCTGGCGCCCTATATCAATGTCAATACAGTTGCTCCAGGGCATACAGCGACCGAAATGACCAAATCACTCCCCGAAGAAATTAAACGGAACATGATAGAGGGGTCGTACCTCAAGCGAATGGCGGAACCAGAAGACATCGCAAAGGCAATTCTTTTTTTGGCCTCCAAGGATGCCGACTTCATCACCGGTCAGGTTCTTCTGGTAGATGGAGGGTTTAGCCTTAAATGACACATATTCACAGGGAGTCTGAAGGTGGCTAGAATCATACTGGAAAACTTGAGCAAGAAATTCGGAAAAATCGAGGCGGTCAGAAATTTAAGCCTGGAGGTTGAAGATGGAGAACTCCTGGTACTGGTCGGCCCGTCCGGCTGCGGAAAGTCAACTACATTGCGAATGATCGCGGGTTTGGAAGAGCCCACCTCTGGGAAGATCTACATAGGAGACCGCAGTGTTGATGGTCTTGCTCCAAAAGACAGAGATATTGCCATGGTTTTTCAGGAGTATGCCCTTTACCCCCATATGACTGTCTATAGGAACCTGGCCTTTGGCCTGAAGATGAGACATTTTCCCAGGGATGAGATCGATGAGAGGGTAAAGGAAGCTGCCGGAATCCTGGGCATCACCGAGCTTCTGGATCGAAAACCGAGGGAACTCTCAGGAGGACAGAGACAGAGAGTTGCTCTTGGGAGAACGATTGTTCGAAAGCCGGCGGCATTTCTCTTTGATGAGCCTCTTAGCAACCTTGATGCTAAACTTCGGGTTCAAATGCGAGCTGAACTCAGCAAGCTTCACCATAGCCTGAAGACCACGATTGTCTATGTTACTCATGATCAGGTGGAAGCCATGACCATGGGGACAAAGATCGTTATCATGAAAGACGGAGATATTCAACAGGCAGGGCGGCCTATGGAGATTTACAGACGTCCGCTGAATATGTTTGTTGCCGGTTTTATTGGAAGTCCTTCAATGAACTTTTTCCCGGCTCGTATCGTTTCTACCAATTCTGAGATCCTTATCGAAACTGAATCCTTCAATGTGCCTGCCCCTCAGGCAATGCATCATCAATACCAGAGTATTTCGGGGAGAGAAGTGATTTTCGGGATTCGTCCTGAGGACATCCACAGCTCTGATTTCATGAAAGACTATAAAGAAGAAGCCGTTGTTAAAGGCATAGTCGAGGTGATCGAGCCTCTTGGTCCGGAGATTCTTTTGGATATCAGATGTGGTGAAAATAGTTTTGTGGCACGAGTGGATCCAAGGGTTGAGACAGATCTCGGCCAGGAGATCAAGCTCATCCTCGACATGGAAAAGATGCATATCTTTGAAGCCAATTCGCCTCATCGAAGAATCGGAAATTGAAGGGGAAGCCTCGCCTGTTCATCCTGTCAGATAAAAAAGGAAATTCCTATACTATCGAGTTAGGTGGG
>CAZMUW010000057.1:0-7929 GCA_964569645.1 uncultured Desulfobacteraceae bacterium
TGCAAGGAATGCGGGGTACCCACATGCCTGGCCTTTGCCATGAATCTGGCCTCAGGAAAGGCTGAGCTGGATTCCTGCCCCTATGTCTCTGATGAGGCCAGAGAACAATTGGCTGAGGCATCTGCCCCTCCCATCAGGCCAGTTGCTATCGGTGCGGGGGTAAGGGCCTTTAAGACAGGCGGTGAAACCGTCATGTTCAGGCATGAAAAGACCTTCTACAACCCAACCGGGATTGCCGCTATGGTGAATTCAGATATGGATTCGAAGGCCTTAGAGAAGAAATTGAAGGAGTGGAATGCGCTTCAGTACGAAAGGGTAGGCCTGAACCTGAGACCGGAGCTGGTGGCTTTGAAGGACGTCAATGGCGATAAGGCAACCTTTGCAGCTGCCGCAAAAAAGATTGCCGAAGAGAGTGAATTTGGCTTGATCCTGATGAGTGATAATGTAGATGCCTTGAAGGCGGCCATAGAGCCCACTGCCTTTAAAAAACCGCTTCTCTATGCTGCTACTAATGAAACCGCCGATGATATGGGCAATTTGGCCAAAGAGAAAGGACTACCCCTGGCGGTCAAGGCTGACAGTGTGGAAAACCTCAGCGCCCTCACTGATAAGCTAACGGGCATGGGCCTCAAGGACCTTGTGCTGGATTCAGGATCCCGGGAAACCAAACAGGTTTTCGAGGATCAGGTCCTTATCCGCAGGGCAGCACTCAAGGGAGCCAACCGTTCCTTGGGTTTTCCTACCATTACCTTTCCTTGTGAGATGGCCGCTAATCTTGATACGGAGACTGTTATTGCTGCCATGTTGATCGCCAAATATGCAGGGATTGTTGTGTTGTCTGATTTCAGAGGAGATAGTCTGTTTCCCCTCTTGCTGGAAAGACTGAACATATTTACTGATCCACAGCGCCCGATGACGGTTACTCAGGGAATCTATGAGATCGGAGACCCTGATAAGGATTCTCCTGTGTTGGTCACCAGCAATTTTTCTCTTACATACTTTATAGTCAGTGGCGAAATTGAGGGGAGCAGAGTGCCAAGTTGGCTTCTCATCATGGACACAGAAGGCCTCTCTGTCATGACCGCTTGGGCCGCAGGTAAGTTCTCTGGCGATGCGGTAGGAATGTTTGTCAAAAAGTGCGGTATTGCGGATAAAATTGCCCATAAGAAGATAATCATCCCCGGGTATGCTGCGGCCATTAGCGGAGAAATAGAGGAGGAATTGCCAGATTGGGAGGTGATGATTGGCCCGAGGGATGGCTCCCTGATACCGAAATTTCTGAAAGATATGGCAAAATAGATCCAGAAAGGAGTGTACCTATGTTACTGATTGGAGAGAGTTTAAACGTCATCAGCACGGTTATTGGGAAAGCCTTTAACGAGAAGGATCCACGCCCCATAGCCGAGGAGGCCAAGAGGCAGCAGCAAAAGGGTATGGACTGGATCGATATCAATCTGGGGCCTGCCAGAAAAGGGGGACCGGAGTTGATGGAATTTGTCGTGAAAACGGTCCAGGAGGAAATTGGAGACAAACCGCCCCTGTGTCTGGATACCTCCAATATCGAGGCCATTGAAGCAGGGCTAACTGTGCACAAAGGCAAGGCCATTATTAATTCCATCATGTGCAGGCCGGAAAGATATGAAAAGATGATACCTCTTGCCGTCAAATATGAGGCAAACATGATTGCACTGATGTGGGGTCCGGAGGGGCTTCCCAGGGAAGAAAACGAGAGGGCCAGCCTGACAGTGGAGTTCATCTATGCGGCCAATGAGGCCGGGGTTCCGAATGAAGATATTTTTGTGGACGGAATCGTCACACCGGTCAATATCCAGCAGCCACAGCTCATGGCCCTTATGGCCTTTCAGGAGATGCTTCAGGATATCGCACCGGGAGTGAAATCCACCTGCGGGCTTTCAAATATCTCCAATGGCCCTCCTGACCACCTCAGGCCCATCTTAAACCAGACCTATATGGTGATGTTAGAGCGGAAGGGAATGTACTCCTGCATTGCCGATGCCTATGATGATAAGCTGATTGCTATCGCCAGAGGTGAGAGGCCTGATATCGCGGAGATTATCCATAAGGTGATGGATGGGGAGGAGATTGATGTGGGCTCTCTCTCCAAAGAGATGCAGGACTACGTCAAGACGGCCAGGGTGATCCTCGGGCACACCCTCTTCTCCGACTCGTGGCTGGAATTGTAGAACTTTTTTATATTGAAGATTGACGATTGAAGAAACTTTAGGCACTTATATTGAAAATAGAAAATTGTTAATCGAAAATCGTCAGAAGTAGATTCTCCTTTAGAAAACTCTTCATTCTTATATTTCCTTCTGGGTCTATAGTGATTGTCAGTGCACCGGTTTGAGGTATAATGAGGACAAGAAAGGAAGAGGCGCGTATTATCTTTTCTTTGGTGGTGATGAGGTATTTCGGCCACCTTTTTCCCATTTGCAGTCCCCCCCTCTCAATTTCTACTCTCTCGCCAGAGAAGTAGAAAGACCAGCCTTGATAGCTTATTGTAATCCCTTCAGTATTTCCTCCTTTAATCTTAGCCCCACCAATAACCCTTTCTGTAGAGAGATTGGAGAACACCTCTTTAGGGTGAAAGTTGTTGATCATAAATCGAAGTCTGTCTGTCTGTTGCACATGAGGATCAGTCAGGAAAAGATAGTCAATCCGCTGGATTTTTTCTTTCCAGAGGTAGGGGGCCACAACCATCCGGCCAAGGTTAAAACCTCTATAGCCAAAGGCATTGCGCGCGATAAGCATCCTCTCTTTGCCGGGGAACTGTATTAGGGCCACATCCCCTCTTCCCGCATCCAGGATTGTTACCCTTAGATTATTGTTGAGGCGTGTTCGGTAGACCCAGTATCCGATATCTGTACACAGTAGGGCCAAAGAGAGTGGCAAAATGAGCCGATAGACTCTTGAACGCGTGAAATTAATGCTGAGGAAAAGCAGCCCGTAGAGTAAAATGATCTCCAGCCAGGTGGGTTGAGTCACCCAGATTGAGCTCCAGGGAATATCTGACCAGAATTGAACTACGGATATAGCCAGATTGAGACCAGATTCGCCTAAGGAAAGTAAAAATCCTGCCAGAGTAGAAGAAAGAGGGAGGGTGATGGAAGAAAGTAATCCAAGGGGTATAACCCACAGACCTATTATGGGAACTACTGTCAGGTTAGCCGGCAGGGCCACTACGGAAAAGCGATGGAAATAGCAAGCGATCAATGGGATTGTTATAATCGTGGCTGCGGTTGTAACAGCAATCAAACCCAAGGTATATGTCAGGATTGGATGTAATATTTGGCTCCCCTTAAAAGACCCGTTGCTAATCTTAAATTTTGGCATTCGCGAATAGATTAAAGGGGCCAGCCATAGAATACCAGCTACAGCTACGAAGGATAGCTGAAAGGAGGTGGTAAAGAGGGCATCCCCCTTAAGGGTAAGTATTATAAGGGCTGCCAGGGAGAGGCTGGACCAGACATCTTTTTCTCTGCCTATAACAAAGGACCATAAGAATATCAGAATCATAACCATGGCCCTCTGGGAAGAAACCTGGAGTCCGGTTATCAACCCATAGGCTATCACTGGCAAAGTGGTTATGATTGCTGCAAGTTTTCTTATATCTGTCATGAGGGTCAAGCGGTAGGAGAGGGATAATAGCCATCTTAGAGACTTAAAGAAGAGCCAGGCTACCAAACCAAGGTGGAGACCTGATACAGCCATTATATGGCCTACCCCTGTTCTGTCGAATGGCTCTCTCAGCTTAGATGTAAGGCCTTGCCTTTCCCCAAGAATAAGCGCGGTATATATAGGACTTAGGGTATAAGAGAGTCTTTCACTAAAAAATCTTCTTAAAGGACCTCTGATCTTCTCCAATGTTTTTTCGACAAGACCAAGATCTCCCCCTCCCATTGGAACAACATATCTTCCATCGGAAACTGTGGCCAAAAAGGAAAGCCCCCGGCTCCTCATGTAAAATCGGTAGTCAAATCTCCCTGGGTTATTAAAATTTGTGAATTCCCTTAGCTTGGCAGGAAAGCGGATTCGTTCACCTACCTTTAGGCCACCCCTGTATCCATATATCTTTAATAGGAGATTGATCTTAACCCTCTTGACCTCTTTAGCCAAAAAGATTTTTTCTGCATGAATAGGGAAGGTTGCCACGCTGACTCTTACCCTGGGTGGTCCATAGATTGTCCCCTCTATAACCACCTTCTCATTCCTATTTATTGTTTGAGGCAACCCCGATAGGGTGGTCTTGTTTATCTGGGAGTTGAGCCCTATCAACATAAATATAGCCATTAACCAGAAAGGGCGGATCTTGAAGGGAATGAAGAGGATTATCCCCAGAGAAAATAGAATGGCCAAGGGGAGAAGGATTACAGGTGGGGTTAGGGGGGTAAATATGTTATGACCGATGAGGATCCCAATGATAGCTGCGCATAGTGCAGGGACAAGGGGGCGAGAGAACATAGGCTGTTTATTGTGTTTCTAGTGTTTATTGGGTTCGTTGAGTTACTTGTGTCTATTGTGTTTAATGCAACTATATATAATCATATGACCAACAGGCAATGGAAAACTTTAGACACTTAAGAAACCCTATGAACTCAACAAACGCAATAAACCCAACAAACACTAATACTTCTCACGCCAAATCCTGGATCCGAGAAGGGATAGCTTTAGATCGAGGTCTTGATAACCCCTGTCAAGATGATATACCCTTGAGATCTCTGTCCGTCCTTTCGCTGCCAGACCAGCCAGGACAAGAGAGGCACTTGCCCTCAAATCAGTAGCCATAACCTGGGCTCCGGATAAATCTCTTTTTCCCCTCACCAGGGCCTGGCCACTATTTATCTCAATATCTGCCCCCATCCTTTTTAACTCACTGACATGCATGAATCTATTTTCAAATACCGTCTCCCTGATCATACTCCATCCATCAGCAATGCACATCAGCGACATAAATTGTGCCTGCATATCTGTGGGAAAACCGGGAAATGGCATGGTTTTTATATCTACACTTTTAATGTCATCATGGCCTATAGCAACAAGGTCTTCTCCTTTTTTTTCTATTTCCATGCCTATGTCAAGAAGTTTTTTTAAAATTGCTTCTATATGGTCTGCATTGCACCCCTTTATCCGTGCCTTCCCCTTTGTTATAGCTACAGCGATCAGAAATGTTCCAGCCTCAATCCGATCAGGTATAATACCATACCTGACAGGATGTAATTCCTTTACCCCGGTAATGGTTATGGTATCGGTACCTGCCCCTTTTATCCTTGCCCCCATTTCCCTTAGCATATTAGCCAGATCAACAACCTCTGGCTCTTTAGCGGCATTATGTAAGGTAGTTATGCCTTCCGCTTTAACAGCAGCCATCATTAAGTTTTCAGTGCCAGTAACCGTAGATATATCAAAAAATATGTTGGCCCCCCGGAGTTTATCAGTGCTGGCAACCACATATCCATGTTCCAGGTTTATGTCCGCTCCCATTGCAGATAGGCCCTTTAGATGTAAATCGATTGGCCTCGCACCTATAGCACAACCTCCGGGAAGGGAAATTTTCACCTTTCCAAGTCTGGACAAAAGGGGACCTAAAACGAGTATGGAGGCCCGCATTGTCTTGACTAATTTGTAGGGGGCGATATGACTATTAAGGTTATCTGAGTTTACCTTGAGGGTTTGACCATTTTCCTCCAACACAACTCCGAGATCTGACAGGATGTCTTTTATGGTCCGGATGTCTTTTAATTTTGGGATATTATATAATGTGTGCCAGCCACCTGTCAGGAGACAAGCTGACAGTATTGGTAAAACGGCATTCTTGGACCCGCTAATTGTTACCTCCCCTTTAAGTGGAACCCCTCCCTCGATAATTATCTTATCCATTCCTCTTTTGAGCCTTTATCAGTCGGTATTTTTTTCGGTAGTCCATGCGGCGTTCTTTGTAACTAAAGGATTGAGTTGAATCAATAAGGCATAATGCCCTTTCCGTCTGATCCGGATCCATCTCTATCAGGAGCCATCCACCAGGTTTTAGATAGATTCCGCTCTCTTCGATTATTCTTTCAATGAAGTGCATACCATTTTCATGACCATCAAGGGCAATTCGAGGCTCATAATTACCCACCTCCGGAGGCAGTTTTTTAAATGCCTCATTAGGAATATAAGGAGGATTGGATATGATTATATCAAAGGCAATAGAAGGCTTTAAGAAGGGATGGAAGAGATCACCCTGGCAGAACTTTATTCTACCATTAAGGTTATGGTGTTTAGCGTTATCTCTGGCTACAGTCAGGGCCTCAAAAGAGATGTCACTTGCCCATATGATGGCACTTTCAATTTCTTTTGCCAGAGATATAGCTATCGCCCCAGATCCAGTACCTAAATCTAATATTTTTGGTTGACTACTATCTGATAAAAGATTGCCTTTCTTGAGCTTGATCGCCTCTTCAACAAGGATCTCCGTCTCTGCTCTTGGAATCAAAACTGCCGGGCTAACTAAAAAGTTAAGGGACCAGAATTCCTGATGTCCAGTAATATATTGAAGGGGTTCTCTTTTTAAGCGTCTCCTGATAAGTGACCGATAACCAGCTATCTCTGAGCTACTTAATGGCTGATCGAATTCAAGGTAAAGCTCAACCCTACTTTTCTTTAGTTGGTGGGAGAGCAACACCTCGGAACAAAGACGGGGACTCTCTATCCCTTTATCCCTTAAAAACTCGGTGGTTACTCGCAAGATTTGCTGGATGGTCCATCTTCTTTGGGTCATGACAGTTGGGTTGTTGCCTGGCCCTTATCGGGCTCAGCCTTAAGATGAGCTAAGAGGGGATGTAAGATTAGATCAAGCTCACCGTGCAGAACCTCCTCAAGCCTATAGATTGTCAACCCAATTCTATGATCGGTTATCCTGCTCTGGGGAAAGTTGTAAGTCCTTATTTTCTCGCTTCTGTCTCCCTTACCTACCATATTTTTTCGATCCTCAGATACCTTAGAGCGTTGTTCTTCTTCTTGAAGTTGAAGAAGACGAGATCTTAAGATCTTCATGGCCTTGGCCCTGTTCTTGTGTTGAGATCTCTCGTCCTGGCAAGAGACCACCAACCCAGTAGGAATATGTGTGATCCTCACAGCTGAATCTGTAGTGTTAACGCCCTGGCCTCCCGGACCTGAGGATCTATACACATCTATCCTGAGATCAGCCGGATCAATTGATACATCAACATCTTCTGCCTCAGGTAATATTGCTACAGTAACAGCTGAGGTATGTATTCGACCCTTTGACTCTGTCTCGGGTATCCTCTGTACTCTGTGAACCCCACTGTCATACTTTAGTCCACTATATACCCTCTGCCCCTCTATCGAGACAATGATTTCCTTAAAACCACCCAGGCCTGTAGGGCTCTGGCTCAGGATCTCCATTTTCCAGCCTTTCTTCTCTATATAGTGGCCATACATCCTAAAGAGGTCTGCAACAAATAGGGCTGCCTCTTCCCCACCAGTGCCTGCCCTTATTTCAAGAATAATATTTTTTTCATCCTTTGGATCCTTGGGAAGAAGCAAAAGCCCCACCTCATATTCCAGTTTCGCTAATGTGTCCTTCAAGTTGTCTATCTCTATCCGAGCGAGTTCCCTTATCTCCCTGTCAGGATCATTAAGGAGGCTTTGGGTATCTTTAATCTTCTCTTTTGTTAATTTGTACTTTCGGAAGGCATCCACAATAGGTAGAAGACTAACATGCTCCTTTAGATACTTCTGATAGAGGCTTTGTTGCTGAATAACCTCCGGCTTACTCAGCTCATATTCCAAGGCATTAAGCCGTCTTTCTACATCTTCAATTTGAGAGATCATAATCGATTATTCTCTTATTTGTAATCGTTCACCCCCACCCTAACCCTCCCCCGTCAAGGGGGAGGGAATATG
>CAZMUW010000058.1:0-7914 GCA_964569645.1 uncultured Desulfobacteraceae bacterium
TTAATTTAGAGCATATGCCCCTGGGAGGGGAAGGGTAGATGTGGGTAATAGTAAGGTCAAGGAGGAGGGAATATGTTTGGGAGGGGGTTAGGGGGAGGGGGTGTTGAGCTATTACGAAAAGGGCAACTTTATTTTCATTCCCTATAATACATTTAATCAATCTTTTTTCAGCTACAGTCGAAAAAACTACTTAAAGGCAATTAAGTTCTTGAATGATGTTTTTTGTTGTGTTAAAAGAGGCAAAATTAATATATTAATAATATAAAAGATTAAGGAGGTAAAAATGGCAGCTTTAATTGGTGGTTTGATATCTTTAGTGTTGGGTATTATAGGAATTATTTTGTGGTGGGGATATTTTATCAAGGCCTTAGCGGCTGGAATACCTGCTTTGCTTATCTTAGGCGGTGCCTTAGCCACCTATCTTGGCATTGAAGAATGGAAAGATAAAATAAGTGCAAAGAAATTTGATGAAGCACGTAGTGAAGAATCTGATACAAGCAAGCTAAAGGAAGAGGTAGAAAGTATTAAAAAGGAGGTAAAGGATCTCAAGAAAGAAGAAAAGGAAGAATAAGTTTATATTCTTCCTTTAAGATATATCAGATGGAAATTTTATCTTTTGAAAATTTCCAATTCATTAAAAAAGTAAGCTATCTCAAATGCAGCACTTTGGGGGCTATCTGACCCATGGACAACATTCTTTTCAATATCGCTTACATATTCACGTCTAATAGTGCCTTTAGCAGCCTCCTTATAGTCAGTAGCCCCCATTAATTTCCTATAGGCATTAATAGCTCCTTTACCCTCCAAGACCATAACTACACATGGACCGGAAGACATAAAATCTGTAAGACTTTCATAGAATAGCTTGCCAGCATGTACCTTGTAAAAACCTTTTGCCTGCTCTTTTGTCATCCAGATCATTTTTAGAGCTAAAATATTTAGACCCTCTCTTTCTAATCGCCCTATTATCTCACCTATAAGGTCTCTGGCCACACCATCCGGTTTAATTATAGCCAATGTCCTTTCCATCTTAATGTCCTCCTCAATAATCTAACGTTTGTTGGGTTTATTGAGTTTGTTGAGTCTATTGGGCTGAAACCATATGAATCCTATGGGCACAACAAACAATTGTCTGATCCAATATCTCATGAACAAGAGATCAGTCAAGTAAAAAGCAGAGCATTACCAGACATCCCTTTATAAAAGCTACATAGGTAAGGAACTTTACAAGGTGAGAAATTTTCATCAGGTATTTCAGAAGGGATTATGGATAGGCCTCATTAAAGCAGGATTCCAGTATATTTTGGCTGGCAGAATTTTGAAAGGAAGGCTCTATGCAGAGCCCGATTTTGTCCATCAAAAAAAGCAATTGATCTATATGGTACTGACTCACCTACGGATGAACAAAAGGGGATAATCAAATTCGACGGGAAGAAGACCTTTGATAAAGAATCTGATGTGTATTATTCAGGAACAATCCATGAGGAACAACAGCCGGCACACCTCAAGATACCCGATCTCAACATCTGCTTTGCTAAATGCAGTGAAGAATACCAGAACCCATGCACCAGATTCTGTCCGGCAAATGCCTATGAAATAGAGATCGATGAGGAGACAGGTAAGCCCACTATGAGATTGAACTTTTCCAACTGCCTCCATTGTAAGACCTGCGATATAAAAGATCCCTATGAAAATATCACATGGGTACCACCAGAAGGCGGAGGGGGCCCAAAATACACCATTATGTAGAGATTAAAACCCACTTTTAGCTTGACACACTATTGTCACCCTATCTATAGTTACTTTATAGCTAAAAAATAGCTACATTATCCCACTAATCTATCGAAGGGCTAAACCTATGGATATAATTTCAGAGATATCTAAGATTATAGGAAAAGAAAATGTATTTTCTGACCGCATTGAATGTATAGCCAATTCACGTGATATGTCAGTACATGTGGGGATACCCGATGCTGTGATTTACCCCCAAGCTACGGAGCAGATATCCGCTATTATGCGACTGGCCAATCAGGAAAAAATTCCCATTACAGTTCAGGGTTCAGGGACAAGCGTAACCGGTGCATCCCTTCCGGTACAAGGCGGCATACTCATGGATGTCCACAGGATGAACAAGATTCTGGAAATCAATAAACAGGATTTCTATGCACGAGTGGAACCCGGGGTCATCTGTATGGACCTAAATAAAGCCCTGGCCAAACAAGATCTGATGTTTCCCCCTAACCCTGGGAGCGAGCTCATTGCCTCTATTGGCGGCATGATGTCTACCAATTCAAGTGGTCATCGGGCCGTTAAATATGGCACAGCCAGGGACTATGTAAAAGCCCTTAAGGTGGTTCTGGCTGATGGAACCATCATCGAAACTGGCTCTAAAACCCCCAAATCATCCTTGGGCTATGATCTTAACCATGTCTTTGCCAGCTCAGAAGGGACACTTGGGGTCATTACTGAGATTACCGTAAAGATTCAACCCCTTCCGGAATACAATGCCCTTGCCCTGGCAATCTTCCGGGATCTGGATGCCGCAGGAAAAGCGGTTAGCGATATCATAGCCTCCGGAATACAACTCACTGCATGTGAAATATTGGATAAATACAGTCTAAAGATTGTTGAAGATTTTATTGATAGGGATGTAAGCAAGATAGAGGCCATGCTGATCATTGAGTCCGATGGTGTCAAAGAAATAGTAACCAGGGATATGGAAAAGATTGGTGAGATATGTAAGAAATACGACGTGGAAGAATTTACCTGGAGTGATGACCCAGTCAAAACTGCCGAGATCATGGAGGCACGTGGAAAATTAGTTCCAACACTCTCTCGAATCAAACCCGGTAACAGACTCGTTGCAATTTCAGAAGATCCTGGCATTCCTCCATCAAAAATCCCTGAAACCATAAAGAGGGCACAGGCCATAGCGGATAAATATAATTTACTCCTTACCACCTTTGGACATATCGGAGATGGGAATGTCCATACCACCTTTGTAACGGATATGAGAAGTCAGGATGAATGGGACAGACTAAAACCCGCTGCAGATGAGCTTGCCGAACTAGCCCTTGAGATGGGAGGCACTGTTACCGCTGAACATGGAACAGGTCTTGCCAGGGCACCATATATAGAAAAACAGTTGGGTCCGGCCCTAAAGGTCATGAGGTCTATAAAGAAGGCCCTTGATCCAAATGGTATACTGAATCCCGGTAAGATGGGATTAGATGAAAAGAAACATGACATCTATGACTACTTTGCCTTTAAACCGCTTTTAGAGCACCCAGAGGGCATAAACTCCTTTGGCTATGATGCGGACAATGAGATCCTTGCATGCATAAACTGTGGCTTTTGCCGCTTAGGATGTCCCACCTATGATGTAACCCAGCTCGAATCCAGGAATGCCAGGGGCAGAACTATTCTGGCATTCAACTTAATGACCGGGGAAATTGAGCCCTCCAAGGAACTAGCAAACTCATTTTATACCTGTACAACCTGTAATGCCTGTACATATTTCTGCCCTGCCCAGATCAAAGTAGATCAAATAATTCAAAAAGGCCGTGAAAAGCTGTTTGCTGCAGGCTTTGCTCCTGAACCTGTAATACAACTTCGAGATAGCATCCTGAAGACAGATAATGTCTACTCTGCCACAAAAGAAGACAGAATTGCCATCTATCCACCATCTATCAAAAAAAAGGTTGAAGCCGGTGAGTTAAAGAAAAAGGCAGACACTCTCCTGTTTATAGGCTGTGTCTCAAGTTACTTAGATATGAAAATAGTGCCAAGCTTTTTTAAGATCATGGATGCCGCTGGTGTTGATTACACAATGCTTGGAAAAGTTGAGATCTGCTGTGGATTTCCCCTACACCTCATGGGGGATCAGGAAAAATTTGAGAAAACTGCCAGAAACCTTATTGATCTTATTAAGGAAACTGGGGCAAAAGAACTGGTAACCCCCTGTGCTGGTTGTTATAAAACATTCAAAAAATACTATCCTGAGGCTGGGGATTTAGGATTGAAAGTCTACCACTCTGTTAACTATATTCAAAAACTGATACAGGAAAAAAAATTAAAATTGGGTGGCGACCTTGGCAAAAAAGTCACCTACCATGATCCCTGCGATCTGGGCAGGGCCTTTCAAACATTCGAGGAACCCCGAGATATACTGAAGGCCATCCCTGGTATTGATCTTGTTGAGATGGCCAGAAACCGCTTGATGGCCAGGTGCTGTGGAGGCGGTGGAAGTGTCATGGCCCTGGAGCCAGAGCTAGCAGCAAATATGGCAGCATTAAGGGTAAGAGACGCTATGGAGGTAGAGGCAGAGATAATAGTCTCTGGCTGTTCCACCTGCAAGGATAACCTCAGAAAAGGGGTAAATGCCATTCCCAAATATGAACGGCCAAAAATCAAGGTAATGGATATTACAGAAATAGTGGCTAATTCTATTATTAGTTAAATGGTTGATTAGTCAAATGGTCGATTAACGTCTCGGAAATTCTACAACTTATTGAAATTAGGTGGATTTTTTGAGGCTTGATGTTTATGCCTCGTACATGGAATAAAAACAAGCAGAGCGCATAGAGCATAGCGCATGGCGTAAGAATTCTTTACTCTCTGCCCTCTGCCCTTTGCACTATGCCGCTTAGAACCCATTATTCCATTATTCCAACATTCCAATTGTGAGCGAAGCGAACTAAGTTCGTGCTTTCATCTATTTAACTAATTATCAATTTAACGATTTAACGAACAATTAGAAAAGGGGATAACAATGACAATTAGTAAATGGATGCACGCAGGTACAATTGTCAAGATGAATGCCATCAATTTTCCGGATAAATTAGGATGGCAGGACAAATATAAAGAGTATACCTTTAGAGAATGGAACGAGAGGGCCTGTAGAGCTGCTAATGGACTCTACGATATAGGCGTTGGCTATCAGGATAGATTTGCCGTATTGGCATATAATCGGGGTGAGTGGATGGACATATATGCCGGATGTGCCAAGGGTGGACAGATAATAGTTCCAGTAATGTTTCGCCTGGCACCTCCGGAGGTTGAATATATTGTCAATCACGCAGAATGCAAAGGGTTTATTGTTGAGAGGCCTTTTGTAGAGATGATAGATAGCATAAAGGATAAACTTACCGTTCCCAGGGATGCATATATCTATTTAGGGGAAGGTCCTGTTCCGGATGGTTATTTGGGCTATGAGGATTGGTTATCCCAATCATCCCCGGAGGAACCTGCTGTAATGGTAGATGGGGATGATACATGGACCTTTATGTATACCTCAGGAACAACAGGAAGACCCAAAGGTGCTATCAGAACCCATGAGGCAAATCATGCCCAATATGTGCTCAATAATATAAATACAGGTGTGATGCCAGCTGATAAAGTAATGCTGGTGATGCCCATGTGTCATGTGAATTCCATATTTTACTCCTTTCCCTATACCATGGTTAGTGCCCCGGTATTTGTTTATAACATGGTTAGCTTTGATCCCGAAGACCTGCTCAGGACAATAGAACAATACAAGATCACCTTTACCTCTCTGGTCCCCACCCACTACATCATGATGCTTGCGCTCCCAGATGAGGTGAAAAAGAACATAGATGTATCTTCCATTCGCCAGCTATTAATATCCTCTGCCCCTGCCAGAAAAGATCTAAAGCTTGCGATCATGGATTATTTTAAAAATGCAGAGCTTTGGGAGGCCTATGGTACAACAGAGGGTGGTCTGGTAACCCTCTTAAGGCCGGAAGACCAGTTTGAAAAGCTTGGCTCTATAGGGAAGGAAATCTTCGGCACAGACAGGATTAAGCTGCTGGATGAGAACAGAGACCCTGTGCCGGATGGTGAGGTAGGAGAAATCTTTTACCGGACTCCCATGATCTTCAAGGAGTATTGGAAAGACCCGGAGAAGACCAAAGAGGCCTTTGAAGGCGAATGGTCAAGCGCTGGAGATATGGCTAAAAGGGATAAGGATGGCTTCTATACCCTGGTTGACAGGAAGGCAAACATGATCATAACTGGCGGTGAAAATGTGTTTCCATCAGAGGTAGAAGGCGCCGTCGGTGCCCACCCTGCTGTTAAGGATATCGCAGTAATAGGCGTTCCTGATAAAAAATGGGGTGAGGCAGTAAAGGCGGTTGTCATCCTGCATAATAATTATGCGCCAGGTGATGATCTTGCAAGGGATATTATTGATTCTACCAAAGGTAAGATTGCAGGTTTCAAGAGGCCAAAATCTGTTGATTTCATCAAGGAAGAAGCGATGCCAAGGACAGGCACTGGCAAGATCTTGCACAGGATACTAAGAGAAAGATATGGTAAATGGAGTGACACCTAAAAAAGTAGGTAGTAGGAAGTAGGCAGTAAGCAGTAGAAAGTAAACCCAACAAACACAACAGACACAATAAACTCGATAAACTCAACAAACCCAATTGGAGGAAAAATGATATGTTGACAAAAGCGTTTATACCATACAGAGGCTACTACTCCACACCTTTCAGTCGCTGGCAGGGGACCATGGCCAATGAAAACTCCATCGTCTTAGGGGCAACTACGGCCAAAAGATGGCTGGCAAAGAATAATTTTGACCCCACTATGCTTGACTATATGTATCTTGGAATAACCATAGCACAGCACCACCTCTTTTACAGCCACACCTGGGCATCGGCCATGTTGGTCGATGGTGCCAAGGATTTACCGGCCCTCATGCTCAATCAGGCATGTACTACCTCAACCACCTGTATCCATCTTGCTGCCGTAAATATAGAGGTCGGAACCTATCAGACAGCATTTGCCCTCATGACGGATCGCGCCTCCAATGGCCCCCATACTGTCTGGCCACAGCCCCTCGGACCAGGCGGAGAGGTGGAGTCGGAAAACTGGATGATGGACAATTTTAGCAGAGATCCCTGGGCTGGGCAAAAAATGATCCAGACAGCTGAAAATGTGGCCAAAGAGCTCGGGACCACAAGGGAGGATTGTGACGCTGTCACCCTAAGGAGATATGAACAATACCAGGACGCCCTGGCCAATGATAGGGCATTTCAGAAAAGGTACATGTTCCCCCCAGAGGTCAGGGTCTCCAGAAAGAAAACCGTTTTGGTGGAAGGAGATGAGGGCGTTACACCAACATCAGCCGAAGGCCTGGCCAGACTAAAACCAGTCGAGCCGGGAGGTGTCCATACCTTTGCAGCACAGACATTTCCCGCAGATGGGAACGGCGGTTTTATAGTGACCACCCGGGATAAGGCCAAAGAGCTGAGTGCAGATCCAAAGGTTGAGATCCGGATTGTCTCATACGGTTTCTCAAGGGCCAAAAAAGGTTTTATGGCTTTAGCCCCTGTTCCTGCGTCAGAGATGGCACTCAAAGAGGCAGGGATAAAGGTAGAGGATCTTAAGGCCATCAAGACCCACAATCCTTTTGCCGTTAATGATATCAATATGGCCGCAAACATGGGATTCGATGTTAATTGGATGAACAACTACGGAAGTTCCATAATCTACGGACATCCTCAGGGTCCCACGGCAGGCAGGCTCATTGCCGAGTTATTGGAGGAGGTTGTTATACTTGGCGGTGGCTATGGCCTCTGGGCCGGTTGCGCCGCAGGCGATACAGGGGCAGCCATGGTATTTAAGATAGGCTGATCCACCTCTGGAGGAATGGAGTGTTGGAGTGCTGGAGTATTGGGCAGTAACAGCAGTCCGCCGGAGATTTAGTCCTCTCCTTCACCTTGTGAACTTGTCCTGAACAAGGTGAAGGAGGACAAGTTCACAAGGTAAAGGAGGACAAGTTCACCCATCACTCCAACACTCCAGTTCTCCAATGCTCCCTCCGGAGTGAAGCCCACGTCTCGGAAATTCTACAACTTATTGAGATTAAAGCTAATTTTTGAGGCCTGG
>CAZMUW010000059.1:0-1781 GCA_964569645.1 uncultured Desulfobacteraceae bacterium
AAATGGCCTCGGCCGATTCCAATTGGACCCTTTACCTCCGCAGGCCCGAAGCAAACATCATCTCTCTTGGCCAGCCTCAACAATCTCTCATTCTCCTCTTTGTTTCTGCCAACAATAAGTTTAGCCTGCGGCATAAGCCGAAAATGTCTACCCAGCTTCAGCAGGTCAATGTCATTTAAGGTAATCTCAGAATGAGCCATAAGATCTCTCATCCGCCGGGCAAATCCGGGGTCGGTTAGAAGGCAACCACCAGCAGGGCAGGGGTAATCTACAATTCCATATTTGGCGGCCAGGCCCATCTGTGGCTTTCGAGACCGGCCAGTGATTTCTAGTAACCTTTCTCGATCTATCCAACCCTCTTTTTCTGGAATTGAGGGTGAGAGTAACTTAGCTGATAAAGGGCGTAAAATTAGCCCTTCTAAGCCACTTTCTCTTTCTATTATCCTAAGGGCTGTTCTGTGCTGCGACATTGGCCTTTGTCCGAGTACCTCCCCGGTGACTATAAAGGATGCACCGATCTTGCGCATGTATTCACCGGCCTTCTGTATCTTAATGATCCTGCAATCGATGCAGGGGTTCATCCCTGACCCATATCCGTGTTTAGGATTCCGCACCATTCTCAGGTATTCATCCCCCAATGAGACCCGCTTGAGCGTGATACCTCCCAGTTTCTTCACAGCAGTGATAGCCGCCGCGCATCCTGCCTTTTTCGGGGTACAGGTGCAGAAAGGGGAGATAAAGTTGATAGCATACAGCTCAATTCCCTGCTCCAACATCAGTTTGGCGGCAAGAGTACTGTCCAGTCCTCCGGACAGGAGCCCGACTGCCTTCATTTTTGTCTTCCGGACACTCACCATTTTGAGGCTACAGCAAATAAGAGAAAACCTCACACGATCGGCAAATTTTCATCTTTTCGTGCCAATCCCTCTGAACCGTGCCTTCACAAATGGTGCCGTTAATAAACCAGCAGAGCCTTCCGGCCCGGAACTCCCAGGCCGGACATTGTTGCTTTTGCTCAGAAGGACACCTCTTTATAACCCAGCACGGCTTTCGGCCTCTATTGCTCTTTTTCATACTGGAGACTAAGAAAAAAATCTGACGCTCCACATGGGCTGGCACCGATCGCCATCCCTGCTCGTAGCTGTGTATAGCCTTAATGGATGTTCCGAGCAGTTGGGCCATCTGCCTCTGCGTCTTACTCAGTTTCTTACGGAAGTATAAGAATTCTTTATTGTCCACGGGTAATTCCAAGAACCCTTCTCTAGAGCATTCGAAAAACCCTTGGCGGTTCCTACCACGTTGTGGTATATATGTCAATAAAAAAAGATGCTCATTATATCACCACACAGGGGGTTTCCAACCTCTCCAACGCCATCTGCACCCTCTATGACACCCACATTTCTGGACTTTCTAAAGTGATCCATCACCGTTTTTGAATACACAGCTTTCCCCTTCAATCGGCGCCATAATTAGGCCGTCTGTTTTCTCGTTTCTTTATTCCTCCTCTTCCAAATCCATTTTCCTTATGCTAATTGCCCAATCTGTATTATTAATCTGCGCTACCTCCACAATCTCATGCCCCTCATTCTTCAAGCTCCGGGGAACATTTTCCACAGCAGGGAGGTAGTCCACAATTATCCGGAGCACCTGCCCTACTTCCATTTCCTCCAGGGCGAGCAATGACTTGACAAAGGTATAAGGACACACCTCACCCTTGAGGTTGATCTCCCGATCAACTCTCACTGCCTCTATGGTCTCTCCCCCCACCCCTGAAGGTAGGA
>CAZMUW010000059.1:1881-7906 GCA_964569645.1 uncultured Desulfobacteraceae bacterium
TCCCGATCAACTCTCACTGCCTCTATGGTCTCTCCCCCCACCCCTGAAGGTAGGACAGGGAACCGGATATCCTCATTCATGTGCACACATTGTGCCTCCTCTCAAATTGCTGGTGTTTGGCTTTGCTCAGAAGGGATCCCACAAAACTGTTCATAGTCGATGAGCTCTTTAATGGTGGGGTTGTCTCCACAGAGGGCGCAGTCGTGTCTATGATTACACCTTGCTGTGTAGAATTCCATTCGTAGGGCCTCGAATACTAATAACCTCCCCACCAGTGCTTCGCCTAAACCCAGGATGAGCTTAATCACTTCTGTAGCCCGGATCGCACCGACTATCCCGGAGAGGATAATCTGTCGGCTGTATCGCCTATTCTGTTCGTCGGTAAAACCCAGATACATTCCTTTCACGTCAATGCTCCCTCATTCTTGCTGTTGATCTTTAAGCAGCCTCCCATCTTCCGGGGATGGGTGTCTTACAGAACTTACACCTGCCATCATTTATGTTGAATTTGGTGATATTATATCCCTTTCTTTTTATCAGAATCTTGTGACAGTTATGGCAATAGGTATTGACGAAGGCCAACAAGTTCTTTTGCCTGTAGCCACTTACAGTGAGTTGTTGGTTGTGAACATCTATTTTATATACCACAATGTGGTAGAGAGGTCAACAAAAACTTTTTTTTGGAATTGGCAAATGCATATGTTCTTATATCCTCAACCAATGGAAAACATCTTGATTGATAGAAGGCGGATGGGGAAAGGCTTTGTTGAAAGGTAGCGACAGTGTACGTGCCCACAGATAAATTGCAAAAGCTGTGATCAGCCCTAAAGGAGGGGCCTGAGCGAAGAGAAGCCCTATAATGATTGGTCTAGTCTGCACAAGGATAGTACATGTAGGTCTAAATTAGACTGTAAGAGGTTTCAACCGGTACTACTTGGCGGTGGGCAAAGCCGCTCGCTTTCTCGTGCAATTTCCTCCTTCGCGATACGAGCCGTTTCGAGAAGTTCAGATATCTTGGCCTTGGGTCACTTGGCATTTGGGGTTATATGTAAAGTTCTCCCTTTGCATTCTCTGCCTTCACCTTGATCAGCTCAGCTATGATACTGATGGCGATCTCTGCAGGTGCCTCAGAATGGATATCGATGCCGATAGGCGCGTAGACCCGATCAAGAAGTTGTTTTTTTATCCCCTTATCTATCAAGCCCTTGTAAAGAAGAGCGATCTTCCTCTTGCTTCCGATCATGCCGATATATCCCGCTTTGGTTCGGACGGCCTGTTCTAGGACCTCTCCATCGTATAGGTGTCCTCGGGTCACAATCACCACATAAGACTGAGGATTAACGTTTAGTTTATTGAATACCCCTTCAAAGGACTCCACAAGGACCTCATCTGCCTCTGGAAAGCGTTTTGGATCAGCGAACATCGGTCTGTCATCGATGATAACGACCTTAAAATCTACCATTTTACCAAGGGGTGAAAGGGACTGGGCAATATGACCGGCCCCAAAGATATATAGGGTTGGATCCGGTTCGATCGGCTCTAGCAGGATCTCGATAGACTGGCCGTCGGTTCTCTGAAAGGATTGGAGCTTTAACCCTTTCGGAGCATTCTCTACACCCCAGTGTCTTATCTGATCTTCGAAGGCCTCTCCTTCTGATAAGAACCCCCATTTCTCCCCTCTCCCAAAGAGGATCTTGGAACCCTGAGGGAAGATTGCAGTACCTCCCCTTGAGACAACCGAGGCAAGGATTGCCCTTTTCCCTTGTTCCCGCATCTCTTTTATCTCCTGGTATATATTGAGTTGGCTTCCCTCGGCGCTCTGAAGTGGCTCTATGAGAATAGAGACTGTCCCCCCGCAGATAAGGCCGCTCTCAACCATATTCTCATCGTCTAGCCTGAACTTCATCAAAGAGCTTCTCGCATGGTTTATTGAATCCATGGCCCCTTGCCATACTTCAGCCTCAAGGCATCCTCCTCCAACAGAGCCAATGGTAGGGCTGCCCTTTGGGACAAGGAATTTCGCCCCCACATCTCTTGGAGATGACCCCATCACCTGGATAATGGTAGCCAAGGCCGCTGGAGTCCCTGACCTTAACACCCTTACGATCTCTGAATAGATATCCTTCATCCCTTTTTCCACCTACATTCTATCAGAAATTTACAAACTCCTTCTATATGCATATTTCTTATGTAGAGATCTCATCTTAATCAGGGCTGGGGATGTTTCTGAAAAGCAATATCTTAAAAAAGATACCACAGGACTTTGAAGTGGCTAAATATTTGGGGTTTACTCCTACGAGCCAATGGGAATCACCTCCTAAACATTGTTAAACCTCAAATATTTGGCCACACTTTACTAAAATCAATAGATATTGTTTTAAGGAAATTCCCCCAGCCCTACTATGATATTGAGTTTGTAAATTTCTGTCTTTAGAAATGCACTATGATACGGTAAACATCCTTAAATAAGGAGGCCGAGCTGATTGAATCATCCTCTGTTAAAGGTCCGCATGATGGCCTCCAAGACCGATCCGCCAATGGCCCTGGCCTTCTCAGAGATCGTATAACAATAAGCCCTTTCTCCCCTTGGATCGATGTCTCCGAGCTTTGCTCCCTTATTGACAAGGGTTTCATCCCGGATAAGCCCCCTGAGCACGCCATCTATCTCCACTACCACCATCATGCCATCAACAAAACCAACAGTCTCTCCTTGTTTGACAAATTCACCGATGCTTCTGCAGGTTGTGAACTTCCCTTTGACTGGTGCCCTAAATACCCGTTCCTGCGTAAATCCACCGATGTTCCCGGGGATGCCGGTATTTGGCTCCGCTTGGCCATCAGTGATGATACGGCCCAGGTGGTGGCCTCTGTTTGTCTCCACAACAAGATGGACATCAATCCCAGCAGTGAATCCAGGGCCGAGCCCTATGACCAAATCACCGTCCTCTACAGTGGTACCGGTGTTCTGCTTGGCCAGGATCGCATCCACCACCACATGGGGTTTGAGTATTGCCCTGGAGGAGAATCCTGGATCGATCAACAGGGGGATCCCTCCCGCCTCCCAGATCGAGTAAGCTTCACCAGCCGATTGGATCAATGTAGCTTCAGTACCTTCGACCGTCTTTACTCCATCATAAACAGCCTCGCAGAAGCAGACCTCTCTTCGGACAGCCAGGGGGTTCTGAATGTCGGTCATGAAGACCTTGAGATGGGATTTGCGGAGGCACCAGGCCACTGCACTTCCCATCTCTCCAGCCCCTTTCACTGCAACTCGGAGGTCAATCATGAAAAGAGAGCTCCACCATAAAGAAGTTGGCTCATAGGGTAGTAATTATCTAAAATCATATTTCAAGGTTGAATAAAAGTCAATTATACCGTTATCCTCAGGATAGGAGAATAAATTTGAAATGTGTCCATCGTCAACAATGAAAGATTTGTATGAGATAGTAAAGGAGAGTAATAAGATTGTTACATTCTAAATGCACAGCCGAAACACGCTCACTTCGTTCCCTGGCGCACAATGTATGCGGTTCGCTTCGCTCACCGAGATTCCGGAGTGACACGGCTGACAAAAGTATCGGCGTCTACATGAGAAAGCCAAGAGATACTCATAGCCGCACTCCCCTTTCACCGCCATAAGCCGAAGCCCCGTGCTAGTCTACCCCTTCTCCGTCTGTGCCTATGCGGGGGCTTCTCTCCTGTCTGGCTGGTAGTCCCTTCCTCCACTAAACGGACATAGATGGCATCGGCTATCTCTTTGTCTACTGCAAACTGCGTTTGGCGAGCTTGAAAGACGTAGGAGGGGAAGCTCTGAATAAGGATTATGGGTGCTCCGGGAAGGATGCCCATAGCCATCAGTTTCTGAAGTTTGCTCGATTCCGGTGCATAGATATAGGCTACCTTGCCCTTTTGTCCCTGAGCTAGCTGTGAAAGGGGAGCAACAACTTTTTGTGCCTGCGTTTGTTCCTCTTGGCAGCACCTTCCCGGAGGTATAGGGCTGCCATGGGGGCAGATCTTAGGATGCCCTAATAAAATGCAGATACTTTCATCCAGCCCTCGGTCGAGTAAATGCTCAAATTTGCATGCCTTCTCATGGATGAGCATATCCCTAGCGCCCAGAACGTCGGTCAGCAGACGCTCTGCTAGACGGTGCCTCCTGACCACGTTCCTCGCCTCAGATCGTCCCGTGCTGGTTAACATGACCCGGTCATCAGAGAGGGAAATATAGCCAGCGTTAAGCAATTGCTTTACGGGCTCCTTTTCAATCACCTCAAAATCGTTTAAGGAAAAGGAGTCCTTCTTCTCCTCAGTGCGAATCCACAGGGTCTCCAGGATCTCTTCAGCTTTTTCCTCTAACTCCATTGCCTCGCCTCCTCCAGGCCTTGAACGCCTCTATTAGTCTTGGTTCTATAGGTATGTCGTAACCGCAATTAGGGCACCGCACCATGTGGCAAGCCCCAGCCAGCGGGCACCCTTTACAGGCGGCTTTACCGTGCTCTTCTCGGAATTGACAGCCACAAAGAGGGCATTTCATAGTGGCACTCCCAGGGTGGTGAGAATCAGATTGAGGATGAATCCCACGAAAAAGGCGAAGGGGAAGACAAATAGGGCGATGGCCAGAGCCGTTTTTACCCCCCTTTCCTTCAGCATCACCAAGAATTGAGCAATGCACGGGATGAAAAGGGTGAGGGTAACCGCAGCCACCACCAGTGGTATCCCTGATAGCATCCCTGAGCTATGGAGGTCATATAACCCGGCAGCTCCAAAGTCCCGCCTGAAGAAACCATAGAGAAAGGCGACAGCAGCTTCTGGAGGCAGCCCGATGACCTTAACCAGGGGCTCAAGTCCGCGCATGACAAAGTCGAACAAACCGGTTAGCTTTCCCACCCAGAGCAAGATGCTGGCGAGGATGAAAAGGGGCAGCACCTCGACAAAGTACCATTGCAGCCGGGTATAGGTTTTGACCAGCACGTTGGAGAGCTTGGGTAACCTGAGTGGCGGCACTTCCATATAGAAGCTGGCTTGCTCTCCTGGAATAACTCTGGATGCCAAGTAACCTACAAGTAAGAATACAACGGCTAGCACCCCGACCCAGGTCAGGAGTGCCAGGCCATTACCCGACAAAATAGCGAAAATAACCCCCAGTTGTGCTGAGCAAGGAATGGCTAAAGCCAGGAGAAGGGTGGCGATAACCCTCTCCCGCTTTGTCTCCTGAGTTCTGGTGACAATGGTGGCCATGGTGTCACAGCCAAACCCGAGCACCAGGGGTATTACTGCCCGGCCACTGAGTCCAATCCCCTTGAACACCCTGTCAATGAGCATGGCCAGTCTGGGGAGGTAGCCGCTGTCTTCGATTATGGAGAAGACAATAAAGAAGGTGCCCACAATGGGGAGGATTATGGCAATAGCGTAGCTGAGCCCGAGGGTGATGATCCCATATTCTCCGACAAAAAGGTCCCGGAGGACCTTTAAGGGAATAACACCGATAGCAAGGCCGGTGACCCAGGGGTTGACCCACTCCCCGAACACAGTGCCCTCAATGAAGTCTACCAGAGTCCCGGCGCCGAAAACCCCCACAAACTGATACAGCCCGAGGTAGAGAACCAGGAGGAGGACAGGAACCCCTGTTATCGGGTTCATCATTACCCGGCTCAGCCTCTCGGCAAGCCAATGCTTAGGCCTCTCCCTTGAGGTCACCGTTGTGGACAAGATGCGGCTAACCTCTTGCTGCCGCCTCAAGGCAATAATATAGCTTAGCGGTTGGCTGTAGCCGGACCTAACTTGAGACACGGTTTGTTGGATTGACTTGTAGTCCGCGGCTTCCTGGTCTCTGACCTGCCCCTCTATTTCGGGGTCTCCCTGGAGGAGGAGCAACCCGATAGTCTTTTTTGAGAAACCGTAATCGCCTTTAAGCAGGCTTCCGATGCTGGTTAGGGCTGTCTCCAGGGGCTTATCATACTGGAGTGGCACAGCTTTGGTTTCTAACATATTCCACCAGTCTCCTTCGTAGGGCCTCCATGCCGCG
>CAZMUW010000060.1:0-7866 GCA_964569645.1 uncultured Desulfobacteraceae bacterium
TAGGTTATCGCGGATCCAGCATTTTCAAAAAGAAGCCTGTATTTCTCCTCGGTCTTCTGTAAAGCCTCTTGGACCCGCCTGCGTATAGAGGCTTCTTTCTTTAACTCTTTGACTATTTCTTCCAATTCTTCATAGGTTGGTTTAGCAGCCAACAGCAACACCTCCCCTCAGCCTTCAACAACCTGGGTTACATTGACCAGATTTATAATAAATGCCTATTTTATTTAGATTATTTGCAATATAGATGCCATGTAGATTAAGCCAATTACCTGGTTTATTATATTCGAAACAATATATTTATGGTTACCAGAGAGAGACCTACTACATCTAAAGACGAACCCTACAACTGACGTTGTAGGGTTAAGGAATCCGGGCATTAAAGACAGGATATTATGCAGTATGGCTGGATGGGATAGCCCCGTGAAAGGCTAAACATGTTTGAAGAGGTCTTTTTTGTCAATAATTTGACATGGAATGGTTTGAAATCTGACAGTCTTTTGCATGTGCTCAATTCGGCACTACACGGCGGTGGACGTTTTCCATGCAGCTTTTGCCGCATCTTTTGAATTCCACGGCGAGAATTTCAGCAGAAGCAGCATTCCGGGAATGGCGATCAGGGTGCAGGCAATAAAGAAGCTTCCCCAGCCCAGATTCTTGGCAAGAAAGCCAGTCGGAGCCGAGGCCAGCACCCTGGGCACGCCCATGAAGCTCGTGAGAAGCGCGTATTGTGTTGCGGTAAATCTCTTGTTGGTGATGCTGGCCATGAATGCCATGTAGGCAGCAGTCCCCATACCGCTGCTTAGATTTTCAAAGGCAATCACACCGGACAGGACAGGAACGCTGTGCCCGATCCGCGCAAGAAGGGCAAAGCAGGCAGTGGATATGGCCTGAAGAAAGCCAAAAACCCAAAGGGAACGGTTGATTCCCAGACGGAGCATGAGTACCCCTCCGATCAGGGTGCCGGCGATGGTGGCCCAGAAACCGAAGAGTTTCACGATCGTACCGATTTCCGTTCTCGAAAACCCTATATCAAGATAAAAGGGTGTGGTCATGGCGCTTGCCATGGTGTCGCCGATCTTGTAGAGAAGTATGAAGGCCAATATCCACAGGGCACCATGCCGTTTGAAGTATTCAGCCAGAGGATCGACAATAGCTTCCTTTATGGTTTTAGGCTTCCCGAAGGTAATCTCAGGTTCCGGCGCCAGGAGTGTGGTGAGGACGCCAGGCAGGATACAGGCCGCCATTATCATGTAGACCATGGAAAAAGGAATATGGTCTGCCATGATCAGGCCGCCCCCGGAAGCCAGAAGCATCCCCACCCGGTATCCGTTGACATACAGAGAAGAGCCAAGGCCCAGTTCCTCATCAGTAAGATCTTCCCTTCGGTAGGCATCCACCACAATATCCTGGGAGGCGCTAAAAAAGGTTACCAGAAATGCTGCAAAGGCTACTATCCATGGATTATTACCCGGATCGGTGGATCCCAGACCTGCAATTGAAAAAATCAGGGCCACTTGAGCTACCAGCAGCCATCCCCTTCTGCGCCCCAGAAAAGGCAGGGTGAAACGATCCAAAAAAGGGGCCCAGAGGAACTTCAAGGTATAGGGAAGGCCTACCAGGGCCATCATTCCGATAATAGTCAGGTCCACCCCTTCTTCTTTCATCCATGCCTGCAATACACTTATTGTGAGAAGAAGGGGCAGGCCGCAGGCAAAACCCATCAGAAGGGTCACCAACATGCGACCGCTGCAAATTACTTTAAGCATGGAGCTTCGATTTTCAGACCGCACGCCTTCCTCGTTCAGTTTTCATCACTCTGCTAAAATGTTAATCCCCTCATGGCTATTACCCTCTTGGAATCGTAAAGTCAACAACCACCCCTAAAGGGGAGGCCTGATCTTGACCCTTGAACTTAGCTCCACTTCGTTTCGCAATTGGAATAATGGAATAATGGAATTCTGGAATGATGGGTTCTAAGCGGCATAGTGCAAAGGGCAGAGGGCAGAGAGTAAAGAATTCTTACGCCATGCGCTATGCTCTATGCGCTCTGCTTATTTTTATTCCAAGTGCAGGGCAAGAAATCAAGCCTCATAAAATTCTTTTAATTTCAGTAAGTTGTACAATTTCCAAGACGTTAAACTAATCCTTCTCTTCTTAAAATTTCTGTGATTTTGTGAATCGGGATATTTTCTATTTGGCAATTCCATTGCCTAAAGGCATTCCCTGGGTTGAGTTTTGATTTATAGTGAACGTATTAAAATAAGTTGCCATTTGAAATGTCATTGCGAGCCCTTCGTTCCTCAGGATAAACTCAGCGATGGCGGGCAGGTCACTCGCAATGACATCGAACTTAGTTCACTTCGCTCACAATTGGAATGTTGGAATACTTGAATAATGGGCGCAACTGTTATTTGTTAATCGTTACTTGTTATTCGAATAACTAATAACGAATAACCAATAACGCAAGTGTATGGCACAAATCGAATGCTGCTAAAAGCGCCAGGATCTCTGAAGTTGTAGAATTTCCGAGACGTATTAATGCCTTTGCACTACCTTAGGACATATGGTAGACTAAATCACTATGATGAGGCCGCCAATATTTTTTCTAGCACTTCTCCTTCTTATACCCCTGATTCATCTCCATTCTTCTTATGCTCAAGGGGAAAGACCATTAGGAGATCCAATAGTTATCCAAGTCATAGAGCTTGATTACGCCGATGCTGAATATCTGGCTTCCATTCTTGCTCCCCTATTGTCAAAGGAGGGAAGGGTGGTGGCCTATAGGCCTACAAACAGCCTGATTATTAGAGATAGGGCCTCGATTGTCAAAAGGTTGGTGGAAATTATTAAAGGGAAGTCTGAATAATAACCACAGTTTCGGTAACCAAACCTCCATCTGCAAACTTGGTTATTTTTTTCTAAGAGTTTCTGGTTTTCTCTTAGTTAGAAACAAGGCTAATCTTCTATATTTACCTTAAGATAAAGGTCGCCACTTCCCCCTCCATCCAATTGCCTGCCCAGGCCGGAAAGCTTCAATTTGCTTCCTTCTGAGGTACCAGGAGGGATGGTTAAAAAAAACGTCCTTTTCTTGAAACCTTCCGGGATGTTGATAAGCTTCCTGGCCCCAAAGACGGCCTCTCTTTTGGAAATAGATATGTTCCCATACATGTCCGGATCTTGGCCAGAACTGACAGGCCTTATCACCTGGATCCTGGCAGACCTGCCTTTCTTTGCTATTTGCCGTACCTTTCTGCCTGAAGCAGGCTCACCGAATAGCAGGAATAATCGAAGGAAGATAATCCCAAAGATAAATCCACCAATGTGGGCCCACCACGCAATACCACCCTGTCCTGAAGTAGATGCTGCACTCAGGAACTGGAAGATAAACCAGATGCCAAGAAAGAAAACAGCAGGTATCTCTACAAGATGGAAGAAAAAGAAGATTGGTATCAGGGTCAATATCCTTGATTTAGGATAAAGTATCATATAGGCCCCCATTACCCCTGCAATAGCCCCACTGGCACCAATGGTAGGTATCTGAGAGTGCCAGTTAATAACAAGATGGGAGAGGCCGGAGGCAAACCCGCACAGAAGGTAAAAGAGAAGATACCTGAGAGAACCGAGCCTATCCTCCACATTATCGCCAAAGATATAGAGTGACCACATATTCCCAAGGAGATGAAATAATCCTCCATGGAGGAACATAAATGATATCAAGCTAAAATATGAGGAAATTGACGGGACAGAGTACCTGGCAGGGACTAAGCCGTATGTATAGATAAACCGATTTAATCCTTCACCCTGGGATAGCTCTATAATAAACAATAGAATATTAAGGACAATAATCGTTATATTGACTACAGGGTAGTTTTTTGAGCGAATTGTATCCCTGATGGGTATCATCTAAGTGCCTGAAGTGAGCTAATTCCTGAATTCGCTCACAATTCCTAATCAAAGATAGCAGGCTCCCTGAGGATCAGGGAGATGGCCTGAGTCGATGTCCTGGCAATAGCAGGATAAACATTGGTGAGGGATGCAATATGCCTTAAATTATCAGCAGTTCTTGAAACCAGCATGGCCAGATCGCCTTCGCTCATATCTGCTATCGTCAGAACCCTTTCCCATTCAAGCCCCTTTGCCCAGGCATGGATTGTGGCTGCTGCCCATAATGGAACAGGTCTTACCGGAAACCCGTGGGCCGTCTTCCTCTCTATAAGAGGGAAAAGCCCATTTTGCATTTTGTTAAATGCATTAATAAGTTCCTTTGGGGCCTTTGATTGGTCAAGCGCAACCTCCACCTCCCTATCATAGACAAAGGCTGCTATAAGGGCAGCCAAAAGGGAAGGATCTGATTCCGGAAAGAGGCCTGATCTCAGACCTTCAGCAATCATAAGAGGTTGGTCAATCCTGAGCTGAGATGCCCACTTCCCGTCATCTGTTAGGGCACCATTATCCCTTACATAACCTTCTGCCTTTAAGAAATTCAGATGCCGCATAAAATCAGCCCAAATCTTTTCCCTCACAGCATTGGCTGCATCCCACAAGTTAGAGAAATCTTTAAGGACTGATCTAAAGGCCTTATTGTGCCTGCCATGACAGATATCAAAATGTTCACATCTATTGCATATGAGGCGGTCACGTTCCTGTTCTAGGAAGCGGATGCGGTCTTTTAAGGGTTTGACTTTAGAAACGTCCTCCTCCCCTAATGGCAGGCTTTCCAGGGGAGGAGGTATCTCATTCAATAATACCCTGGATAGGTAGCCCTGTAAAGGGATTGAGTCTTCCGTTGACGGGATCTTTTCCACCCTATCCAGGATAGCTGAGACCTTTTCTGGAGGAAAGAATCGCATCTTTGGTAGTTTTTGTCTTCCTGATCTATACCTTAGGCGGCAGGCAAGGACCCCATTTTTATCCCTCTTTGTATGGCTTTTTATAACGCAATATAGGCGGGATCTTGTGTCCAGAAATAGTCTCCCAGGGACAAGATTGGCAATCTTAGAAAGGGTCGTTTCAAGCCTTTTTTCATCCTCCTTTATCTTCCTTATCTCATTTCTTATGATAACCATCTTCCTTGGCAGATTGAGGACAGATTCTGGGCAACTGCACAGGGAGCGAGAAAAAAATTCCATTAATCTCCTACCTGCTTCCTCGAGCCTGTCTTCAAGGCCCTTGTCCCTGTTTTCTAGATTCACGTAATCAGCAAAGGACCTCAGAAGGATCTCTCTAATCTCTTCAGGGTTATGGGATAAGAGAAGGTTTAAGGCCATTGAAAAATCAATCTTTATCTGGCTTAAGACATCCTCAGGTGGAGATTTCAACAGAGTTGCAATCAAGGGGGTATCCATAAAAGGCCCGGGAATTGCTATAGCAAAGCCGATATTATCCATTCCCCTTCTGCCTGCTCTGCCTGTCATCTGGTGAAGTTCAGTAGCTGTCAAAGAGACAAACTTATGTCCGTTGTATCTGTCCGAATTAAGAAAACCAATGCTCCTTGCAGGGAAGTTTACCCCTGCAGCCACTGTTGATGTAGCAAATACCGCACCTAGCAAACCCTCCGTCATCAAATCCTCTATCATGAGTTTCCACGATGGTAGCTGACCGCTATGATGTGCTGCTACTGCACTATTTCTCAGGTGCCATACTTGATTGTGTCGAGCGAGGTGAGGATATAGATTTATCAGTTCATCAATCTTTTTGTTCAGTCTCCTCTTATCAGACCCATCGTGCCCCATATTTGCCTTACATAGGTCGAGTGCCTTATCACAGTCGGTCCTGGATTTTAGAAAGAATATGGCTGGAAGAAGATTGTATTTCCTTAAGACATCTATTACCTCACCAAATGGGGGAAGCCTTCTGCCTGTAGCAATTATGGGCCTTTTTGGGTTGTTCAAATAATCCAGTACCTTTTTATCAAGCCCTCCCTTGCCAATTAAGGGAGAAAGCCTTCCTGTTGGATGGAAAAAGAGGGGAAAGAGAGGGACAGGCCTTCCCCTTTCTTCAATCACAATGCATTTTTTTCCCCTCAAGTGTTGGAGCCAATCAGCAATCTGGCGGGAATTCCTTATTGTGGCAGAGAGTAACAGGAGGGGAATCCGAACAGGAAGATATATAATGGTCTCTTCCCATACAACGCCCCTTTCTTCGTCTCCAAGAAAATGGGCTTCATCCAAGATAACAAGATCCGCAGATAAATCCTCTCCTTTATACATGGCATCATAAAGCTGATTCCTGAGGATCTCGGTGGTTCCTACAATAATCGGAGCATCTGGATTCTCTATCCGGTCACCGGTTAATATGCCAACATTTTCTTTTCCAAAGCGGGCTCCAAACTCCAGGTATTTGGAGTTGGTAAGGGCCTTAAGAGGAGATGCGTACCATGATCTTCCACTATTATTATATATGCCCTCCATCGCCTCTACAGCAATCCATGTCTTGCCACTTCCGGTTGGTGCTGAAACCAGACAATCCGCATGCCTGATAGCAGATAGGGCTTTAAGCTGGAATGGATCTGGTTGAAAACCTTTTTTTTCAGGTACGCCGATCCTTGAGAAGATACTTTTCAACCTCTGATCGGCGCTTGGTTTTATACTTGGAATATTATGAACCGGGGTTTGTCTTCGCCTGTAACTGGATTGCATAGGAATTTCCTTTTTGGACGCAGATGAACGCAGAGTAACCGTTCACGGGTTCAGGGGTTCTGGGTTAGTGAAGATTAACAGAAGAAAAGCAACCCAGAACCCGTGAACGGTTACGAATAATTATCTGCGGATATCAGCCCGCCCTGGCGCGATAGCTTTGGAGAATTCTCAGGTTCCCGAAAGCCCGGTCTGGGCCAGGGCGAAAATCTGCATCCTGATTTAAAAAAAATTTCTTTTGTATCTAATCCTAAAACCTGCCATTATGAATTTTTCTATTTTTAGGAATTATAGATCAATATAGGGTATTTCTTCAACATCAAAATCCAGCACCTAAGATTATGAGCCACTTTTTAACGGGAAGCAATCATCCAATCCAAGAAATTAAGGTTATTTATAACTCTAAGAGAGAAGAGATCGGGTTAAGATTACATGAATTTAAGAAGATTTGGAAGACAGGAACAAGAGAAGAGATCTTTGCTGAGCTCGTCTTTTGTATACTAACTCCTCAGTCAAGGGGGATATCTTGCTGGGCTGCTGTAGAGAATCTCATGAGAAAAGGGATTTTATTTAAAGGAGATGCCGGTCATATTGTAAAAGAATTGGATGGGGTTCGATTTATATATAAGAAGTCAGAGTATATTGTTGAGGCCAGGGAAAGATTCTTAGATGATGGCAGGGTCTCTCTAAAATCCATAATCAGCCAGATTGATGATGGCTATGAGGCAAGAGAATGGCTGGTTCAAAATGTAAAGGGTATAGGTTACAAGGAGGCGAGCCATTTTTTAAGAAACATCGGGTTCGAGCAGAATCTTGCAATTCTCGACAGGCACATATTAAAAAACTTACAATTCATAGGGGTAATAGAAGAGATTCCAGGTTTTTTATCAAGGAGAAGGTATTTTGACATAGAAAAAAGGATGATAGAGTTTTCAAAAGCAGCTCAAATACCTATAAGCCATCTTGATCTGGTGATGTGGTATAAAGAGACAGGTGAGATATTCAAATAGATGTGCCAAAGTCCCTGAGGTCGTGCCCCTTATCCTTGACCTTGAAGAAGACACCCTTTGACAAATTCTCCTCTAAGAAGTATAAAGTTCTAGTTCAAAATCCTGAGACATAGGTTTATAAGCAAGAGATGTCCTTTTTGGAAAGAAAGCATCTAGCAGTTGATAAATTTAAAGAAAGGCTTCTCCAGAGCTCTGTAGGCGATAAAATCGCCCGCATCATC
>CAZMUW010000061.1:0-7862 GCA_964569645.1 uncultured Desulfobacteraceae bacterium
CAATCTCATCCGGGACTACGAGTCGGACCGCGAACATAACATAGGGACGACTGCGGTTCGCCTGGGGATCCGGGCTGTCTGGTGGCTGCGGCTGGGCCTGGTCCTGGCAGCTGCCGGACTTCTCCTCTTTGCCGGCTGGTGGGGGGCTTTCAGCCTGCTCCCCGCTTTGCTGGTAGCGGTCATCGTGGTTTTGGAGATTCTGGCGATCTTTCGACCAGGCTATTACTTGTTAAAACAGCGATTGCTGTTAAGGCTGAGCTATACTGCCGGTGGCGGCATCTTTGTTCTATTGAGTGGTTAGGTCAACTTTAGGTATCTAGATAAACCCTTTCCTCACCTCTCACCAAGCCCCCTTCTCCTTCCCTAAATTAAGTAAGGGGAGAACATTTCTTTGCTCTTCATCGATGATATACTTGCTTCCCAATCTCGGAAAAACATCCTTCAAGGTCTCAAGATAGAGCCTTCTCCTGGTTACATCCCTTGCCTTTGAATACTCGGCATAGAGAGCGAGAAACCTGGCTGCATCGCCTTTGGCCCTGTTGATTCTGTCAAGGGCATAGCCTTCGGCAGCCTTGATAGTCTTTTCGGCATCTTCCCTAGCTGCTGGAATGGCCTTATTTTATTCCTCTCTGGCCTGGTAGATCATCCTCTCCTTTTCTTGAATCGCCTGATTCACCTCATCAAAGGATGGTTGAACTGGCTGAGGGACATTTGTCCTCTTCATCTCGATAGTCACCACGTAAAGAATCCACGCCCAGAGGACGTGGATTTCTGAATCCAATTAAAGGTACTGGACATCATCCATGAGTTTGACCCTGTTGGTGTCGGGGCACAAGATAATAGGGAGTGTCTGTTGATCCAGCTGCGTTTTCAGGCTCTTGGTGGCAGCATCGCTGAGAAGATCTTGACCGATCACATGAGGCAACTGGAGAAAAAAAGATACCTCCAGATTGCCAAAAACCTGGGTGTTTCATTGGATGAGGTCTTAGATGCTGTCTCTATTATATCATCTCTAGAGCCTAAACCAGGTCGTTTCTACAATGATGAGGAGACTATATATATAATCCCTGATGTCTACGTCTACAAGGTGGGTGATGAGTTCCTGATTGTACTAAACGATGATGGTCTTCCCAAATTAAGAGTCAGTGCCTTCTACAGACAGGGCCTTGCCAAGAAAGATGATCTATCCATGGCTACAAGGGAATACATCCGGGATAAGCTAAAGAGCGGTTCCTGGCTTGTCAAGAGCATTCAGCAAAGGCAGAGAACAATCTATAAGGTTAAGGTGACAGAGAGTATTGTTAGGTTCCAGAAGGACTTCTTTGAGTCTGGACCAGTGCATCTGAAACCAATGGTCTTGAGAGATGTGGCAGAGGATATACAGATGCATGAATCCACGGTAAGCAGGGTCATGAATAACAAATACATGTATAGCCCTTTTGGCATCTTCGAGCTAAAATACTTTTTGAATACCGGTATTCAATCAGTCGATGGAATGGATAAGGTGGCCTCTTTGAGTGTTAAGGAGAGGATAAAGGAGATAATAAGGACTGAAGACAAGTCCAAGCCCTACAGCGACCAGGAGGTAGCCATTATCTTGAAACGATCAAATATAGATATAGCACGCAGGACCGTGGTTAAGTATAGAGGGATGCTAAGAATTCTTCCATCAACTCAAAGAAAGAATACTTACAGGTAACTCTCCCATACTTACCCCGTTACAATGCCCTGTGCCAAAGCATGGGGTATTTCGCTTTTTCATACGAGCCATAATGCCCTGTATTAAATCCTAACAGGGTTTGCTATGTTACAACCTTCGAAATACTCGGGGATAAAGGTATTCATCCTTGATCTTTCTTGTTAAATAATCTATAAGAAAGTGGGCGATTAGCTCAGGTGGATAGAGCGTTGGTCTCCGGAACCAGAGGCCGTGGGTTCGAGTCCCGCATCGCCCACCATATACCCAAAAGGCGATCTGGGAATTATGAATTAAGGAATTCCTAATTCAAAATTCACAATTCCTAAATCCCTAAATCAAGGATATGCCTGTGGCAATGTCCATAAATAAAAAATCAACTTTCCTTATTGTTGGGGCAGCACTATTATATTTTCTGCTAAGCTACCACCTCATAATAATTGGGCGAGATATAAGAGATATAAGGCTACTTAAAAAATCAACCTTTACATTAGAATACACTGTATTTTCCATAAAAGGCAAAAGCAATAAGGCTATTTTGGCCATAGACGTCTTAAGAGAAAATGGCATTGGAGAGTTACTCATGGAAGAAGGGTTAATGAGTCTTGATTTTATCATCTGGTACCTTGGCTGCACATAGAGTTGTGGCAAAACCGAGCCTTTGAGAGTTAAAGTTTCCACCTATCCGCCGGATGATACCTTCCTCTTTTAATCTTTCCACTCTATTAAGGATTTCGTCCTCAGAGCAGTCTAATCGAGCCCCCAGACCCCTATAGGGTCTTTTTGTAATAGAAAAATAGGATTGGATCTCGTTCAGGAGTTTCCTATCAACATCATTCATGCCAGAACCTCGGAACAAGCAATACTTCTAAACCTTCAATGTGGCGGAATATAGGTACATAATGGTTCCTCAGACAGGTAATCCCCATGAGTCGCATAGGCCCTAGCCCTGCAACCACCACAAACAGCAATATATTCACATCGTCCGCATTTTCCCGAATATTTAGAGAGGAGCGAAGTTTGTGTGTCAAGCAGGAAAGGGTTTCAACATATAACACGCCCAGCAAGGCAGCCACTCGCGTCATTTTGAGAATAACTTGATAGTATAGGAATTTCCTTTTTTAGACAGGATAGACAGGCCCGCCCTGGCGCGACTTGCGTACAATCTACTTGGGTAGCCTCAAAATACCCTGACTGGAGCCGTGTAAGCCTACCCTGCAAAACCAGGTCTGGGCCAGGGATGTTCAGGATATAAAGAATATAAGAAAATCTTGTAAATCTTGTTTCCGAATTCCGGAACTCGGAAGTAATCCTGTCAAAAAAAGTTCCGCCGCAGGCGGCTAAGTTCAGCATGATAAAAAGGTGTATTTCTTGCTTTTTTGTCAAATTTGATGTAAATATCCAAATTAAGAAAAACATTATATATTATTGAATATAATCAAAGATGGTTTCTTTTGTATCTACATATCCACCTATCATATGCGGTATTGGTGCCTATACAAAATACCTGGTGTCGCATCTCCCGAGGTCCCGGTACAGGGTAATTTCTTTTAAACTTGATGATTGTTTTTTGGCACTGGAGGATCGATACCTGCCACCCGATGCCCAGGTGGATTACTGCCTTTCCTATCCTCCTTGCTCCTTTGGCGCCAGTCTTAAAGGAGATCTCATATGGTTTCAGCATTCTTTTGGGATATGGGGAGACATAGATGATCAGTTTCTGGCTTTAATTGAAGAAGCAAAAAGAAGGAAAAAGACAGTTGGAGTCAGCTTTCATACGATCCACTTTCAAGCAGGAGAGACATCCTCGGGAATGACCAAGAGAGAATTTGAGATCCTCAGTAAGACCCTTCCCCTCGTCGATTTTTCAACAGTGTTCACAGATGGAGCATATGGAGCTGTGGTTAAGGCATTTCCTCAGTATGAGGAAAGGGTAATTGTCTTAAGACATGGAGTTCATCTTTATCCCAAAGTAAACCGATATGATGCCAGAAAAGAATTCTTTTCCTATTTGATAAATCAAGCGGAAATCTCTCCATCTCACAAGAAGGAGCTTTGCAGATTAGAGGATTATTTGCATTCAAGGCATACCATCTTGTTGGGAAACTACGGATTTATTAACCCACAGAAAGAACCGCTTCAACTATATGAATTGGGGAGTCTTATACAGGAGAGGCTTCCTCAGCACCAGGTCATAAAGATCTTCGCAGGGATTATTCAGAATGAAAGAGAAAAGAGTATAGACAGCTTTTGTACACTATTGGAAGAATTGAAATCTATTCACAACGGAAAAGAAGACCTTTTCTTCGAAGTCTATATTCCTGAAGAGTTTTACCCTCTGGCCTTTGGTGCTTTAGATTTTACTGCTTTTTGCTCTAGAGAGATGACCCAATCGGGGAGAATGGCCCATGCGCAGGGTACTGGAACCTGTGTGGTTGGGGGCAATTGGGAAGGAGTTGGGGAAACATTGAAACAATCTGGTTTGCCTGTGGCAAAAACCCTGGAAGAGCTGGCTGAAAGCATAGTGGAGTTGGTATTGAAGCCAGGACGAAAAGAAGAAATATTGGCTCACAGCCGGCAGTATGCTCTTCGGTACTCTTATGCCAATCAGGCAAAGAAGCATTTGTTGGTTGAGAAGTCTCTAAGGGAAGGGGCAGAGATGCCACTTTTGGACAGAATGAGTTATGGATGCTGCCATCCTGACTCTTTTGATGCAATACCTTTCTAGAACAGCTTCAAAGGAGAGCCATATTGTGGAGCCTCAAGCAGGACCTAGGCGGGGTAAGTTGCTCCTTGTTTAAGTAGCCTATATTAACACTTTGTTAGGACTTTGTTGTACATAGATTTAGAAGATCATCCACATGGGCGGTAGCTAGACAGACTACTGTATCAGCTGCACCATAGTAGATTTTTACCTCACCTGATTCTTCCAGTATCATGCCGGTAGGAAAGATCACATTGTTTCTATAACCACCTTTAACTTCATATGGGGCCTCAGGGGCCATAAGAGGTTCTTTATAAACTCCCCTGACCTGCATGGGGTCTTTCAGATCCAAGAGCATAATTCCTGCTGAGTATCGCTTTTCCCAAGTCTCTTCCCAACCGTTTTTACCGCGATTTGGATCTACGTCAACAGAATGAAAGATAGTAAGCCAACCTTTGTGGGTTTTAACCGGTGGGGCACCAGGGCCGATTTTATTATTGGCAAAGGGAACACCCTCAACACCGATGAGAAGCTGGGAATTTCCCCAGTATTTCAAATCTGGGGACTCCGATATCCAGATATCAAATCGATCTTTCCCTCGACTGTAAGCTGGAAAGGGACGTTCGAGCCGAACAAACATATTATTAAATCTTTCAGGGAATAATACTAAGTTGCGGTTATCCGGCACTGTCATAGTCAGTATCTCGAAGTCTTCAAAATCCTCAGTAACAGCAATACATCCCCTAACTCCATGAGACGTGTCCATTGCAAAGCACATATAACATTTGCCGTCGATGATTGTGAGATGAGGATCGTAAACATGGATGATCTCTTTACCTTCGAGCGTAAAACATGGTTTAGATTGTACTTCCCAACCGATACCATTATCGCTCAAAGCCAAACCTATGTTAGTCCCATCAATGCGCTGTGCTTTTAAGGAGCCATAATCATTTCGGAAAGCCATGACATATTTTCCATCATGTTTAGCCACTCCAGGGTTGAAAACGAGGGCAGATCTATATGGAACATGTTTTGATGATAATACTGGGTTCTGTGGATAACGCTTTATTACAGGACTTGATTTCAGTGAACCAATAATAGGTTCCGACATATATCCCCTTCTTTTTTCAATCTTTACATTGAAATGTTTATTCTCTTAAATGTAATATTCGGTCCGATTTCACAAAACCTTAACAATTTTTGGACTGCCAAATCGACTTTCTTCTCTACTCCTACCCACAACAAGCGAGTTTTTATCAATTCAATAACCAATTGAATTGACACCTCTGTCCCTTGCTTGATAAACTTCGTTAAATTTGAGATTGATCTTTGTTCTCCATTTTTTCCCGCTGAATTGCGGAGAGGAGAAACATGATGATTCCAGAGACCATGTCGAGACAAGAGCGGTTTGAAGCGGTAGTGGCCCTTGCATCAGCGGCGATGTCCCTGCCTCCCTTCTGACTTTAGGAACCCCTGAGAAAGTCCGTGACTACTGTCAAAGGCGAGGATTCTTTCTGACCACGGGTTGCGAGTGTCCTGTAGATGCCAGGCTTGAAAACGTGAAGATGATGATCGAGAAGGAATTAACCGAACCGTGAGGCCACTAACACCGAGAGAGAGGGTCTTTATGGCCATCAGTCATCAGGAGACTGATCGTCTCCCACGAGGAGAGCTCCTTGTGGAAGAGGCATTCCTCGATCGACTCTATCCGGAAAGGGCGGATGCCTCATTTACAGAAAAGATGAGACACCTCGCCGAAAAGGTGGGTCTCGATCTCGTGACGGTGAGGATAATAGATGGAGAAGAGGGGGACGAAGGGTTACAGCAACTGGGTAAATGGGCGATTGAAACGCCCTACTTTGTCATGGCCCTTGTGGATGGCCTTTTCTGGAAACCAGAGGACCCGCTATCCTTCCAGGAATTTATCCTGGGGATTTACCAGGGTAAGGCCCGGTTCCGCGAACTGATCCAGATTAAGAAGAAAAGGGCACTAAGGTTGATCCAAAGGTGCCTTGATGAAGGGGCCCATGGCATTATAATCGGAGATGATCTCGCATATAACCGAGGTTCCTTTGTCTCCCCGGAAGACCTTCGGAAATGGGTCTTTCCCGGGCTTCAGGAGATGGTGGAAGCTATAAAGACGGGCAATGGAATAGCCTTTCTACATAGTTGTGGAAACCTGACCGGGATTGTAGACCTGATCCTTTCCTCTGGTTTCGATGGCCTCCATGGTCTGGCCCCCTCAGCGGGGAATGACCCTCTAGCCATCCGGCAAAGGATAAAAAAGAGACTCGCTCTTATGGGGATCTTCGAGGTGGACCGCCTCCAACCCAGGCAGCTCGAGGCCATGAAGGAGAAGATCATTCACACCCTGGCCGATGGGGGAGGATATATTCTCGGATCAGCAGAGGGCCTCTCCATGAATACCCCCCTCGATTCCTTCAGGGCCCTCTATTCGCTAAGATCCGCCTGATCTTTCTGCCACCAGCCTTGGGTAGAGCCACATCTCTTGGGCCTCGTCCACAGAAACCTTATCTCTTCAACTGTTATCCAGCTCTGCGTCTTTTGACAGGTGCATCGACCTTCTCTGTTTGGTCTGAGTAGACCATGGGCCACGGTAAGCGGACGAATTAAATTCATAATGTAATATGAATTCTTGAATCGATGTGCTAATTGTTATAACAGGTTTCAGGATACTGAATATCAGCTTTTATATCGGGAGATTAAATGATCCCTCTGAGAGACGAGAATCCATCCAGTACAGTTCCCTTTGTTAATATCGCCCTCATATTGGCCAATATTTCTGTCTTTATACATCAGAATTTTTTTATACCAGGAGGGGCAGGACCGCTGTTCTCTCGACTGGGTTGCATCCCCTATGAGTTTACCCATTTTGTGGATATAAATCCTCCCGCCTTAGTCCCCATACCTCTGACCATTTTAACATCTATATTTATGCATGGAGGCTGGATTCATCTCCTCAGTAATATGCTCTACCTATGGATATTCGGAGACAATATTGAGGACGCCCTTGGTCATTTCAAATATCTGATCTTTTACATCGTGTGTGGAGCTGCCGCATCCCTATTTCATATATTCACAAATCTGAATTCACAGGTCCCCACTATTGGAGCCAGTGGCGCAATAGCAGGAGTGATGGGTGCATACATATTTCTGTTTCCAAGGGCACGCATCAGAACATTACTGATATTGGTGATATTTATACAAGTAGTAAGAATCCCTGCAATAATAATGCTTGGTTATTGGATATTGATACAGGTTTTAAGCGGATTTGCTGAATTTGGGTCACGGACAGGAAGTGGTATAGCTTGGTTTGCTCACATAGGCGGTTTTATTGCCGGGTTTTTCCTTATCGTGGTAATGAAGAAAGACAGGAAAAGATCTTATCGGGGAAGATAGAAATATTATATGCCCCATTGTCAACATTAATCTAACATCTCG
>CAZMUW010000062.1:0-7767 GCA_964569645.1 uncultured Desulfobacteraceae bacterium
ATTCCATCTGGACTACATGAAACATGTTCCATTAAAAATACTGTTATTTCAATAATTTGTAGAATTTCCGAGACGTTTATAGTATAGATCTACACAGTCCAAAGTTCTGTCATTCCTGCGAAAGCAGGAATCCATAACCTCTTGATTTTCCTGGATTCCCGCGTTCGCGGGAATGACGGTTCAACCAATACGATATTTCTTTAAAATTCATGTGGTTAGTGAGAACTATGGACTCTCAAATATAGATAAAGAAGCGTTAATTAAGAGAAAGCCAGATTCAATAAGTCTTGATACTCAAATCATAATTTTTGAAGATATTTTATCTCATAAGCTAAGAGGAGCAAAACAATGCCAATCTTTGAATTTAGATGCCTTGAATGCGGTAACCTGTTTGAAAAATTGTTTCTCAATTCAGATCAAAAAACGGATGTAGCTTGCCCCGAGTGCCAATCCCAATCTTTTGAACGGGTGGTCAGCAGGGCCAACTATGCCATAGGTGCAGGACCGGGAGGGAAACGGCCCAAAATAATGACAAAATCCTGCAATCCCTCGAGTCAATGTACGACCTTGGAAATACCCGGACCAGCGAAGTAACAGATCAGCGCGACCAGGTTTTCAAATTTAGACTTTGAATATGACGAGGTGTCGTTTAGTTTGAGCCTGAATCCCTTGTAACTGGTTAACCAGATATGTCCGAAAACAAATTATTTGGAAGAGGGTTTGTCAAAAGACCCACTTGCCCTTTCTGTGGAATGCTTATTGAAAGGCCTAAGGAATTGAGCACCCGTAGACCGGTGGAGATGCCGGTTGGATCGTGTTCCTGTGGTGCTGTTTATGCATGCGATGAAACTGGGCACAATCTGGGCTCTGCCATGATCGAAGCCCTGGTATTCGGGTGCAACATGGATTGGGATCTGACATGGAACCTTTTGCCTGGAGAGGATTACCGTGAAGCTATAGTTGAGCAATATGACTATTCAAATCATCTTATTGTTCCCGGAGGATTCCTTGAAGGCAGGCGGATATCTGGTGCCCTTTTCTTCATCAGGCTGCATGAGGATATTCAAGAGGTCACTTCTGATGGCGTCGAGAAAAGGCTGGCGAAAGCCACACCTATTTCACCCAGTCCACCGCTCAAGCCTGCCGGCAAAAGGCCCCTGTCAAAAAAAGAGATTGAAGAGCTCGTAAAGGAATTTCGGGTCGATCCAATTCTGAGTATTGCACCCGCGGATAAAAGAATAATCAGAAACCTGCAGCGCCTTCTCTATTCCGGAGACGATCTGTTCCGCCAGAGGGCAGCCGAAACCTTGGGTCAGGTATCTGCTGTCATCGCCGAGTCAGATCCCGGAGCCATTTCCAAGCTCCTTCAGCGGTTATTTACCTCCATTATGGATACAGCCGCCTCAAACTGGGGGGCCTTTGAAGCCATTGGGGAAATTATCAGCCGAAAAACTGAATTGTTTGCGGGATACATCCCTCAGCTTTATCAATTCCTGGCTGATGAAACACAGCGAGCTCAGGCCCTTCAGGCGATCGGAAGGATCGCAGGGTCAAGACCAGATCTCATCCCTAAGGTCACCTTTCATTTTATCCCCTTCCTCCGGGACCCCGATCCATTGGTCCGAGGTTATACTGCCCGGCTTCTGGGTAACCTTGGAGCCCACGAAGTCCTGGATGATCTGGAGAAGCTCCGGGATGAATCTCATGAGATAGACATCTATGAGAATGGGAAACTGGAGAAAAAAACGGTGGGCCAGGTAGCATCGGAGGCCCTTGAGAAGCTATTATGAAGATTATCCAAAGTCTTCGTTTATAAGGTCCTTAAACGGCGTTTTAATGGCCTTGGATACAGATATCAACAGCGATGCCCTTTCAAGGTCTTTCCTCCCCGACCTGTCTAAAAGTTCCCTGGAAAGAAGGTAGAGTTCCCTTTGGACCTCGTCGAGGTTAAAGCTGGGATAAAGCTCGCCCTTTTTGAAGCAAGCATTCCCACAGACGTGGGCCTTGCCCTGGATCACAAGGGGGATTCCATAGATGCGGCATGTGATTGGGCGGTAGACATAAAGGACGCACTCTTGATGATCGCTCAGAAGTGGACACCGAATCCTCTCTCTGCCAAGGGAATAAGATGCCATTTGCGGATCATTTCCATAGGTTTTCAATTTCTTTTCTAATTCCCCATATTCCTTCTCCGACTTTTCCCCCCTCAGGACGGCTGCCTGCCTTTCTTTCCTGGCCAACTGGTTGAAATGCTGCTGAAGATAAGCTGCTTCAATCAGAAACAGGCCAAATATGGCGTGGCAGCAATCGGAGCAATGGAGTTTGCACTTGATATAAGCCCCGTAGTCTTTTTGCATCTTACCGAAGGCCTGATCCGCCTTGGCTACTAAGAGTTCATAACGTTGAAACAGGTGAGTGAAGTTCATGTTTAACGGTGGGGTTCCAGTTTTTTCAGGAATTCCGGATGGACCTCAAATCCGAGCGAAACAGCCTTGTCCACATGCTCGACCGCCTTTTTACAGTCCCCTCTGGTATAATATGCAAAGGCAAGATTGTTGTGTCCAAGCGCAAAATCGGGTGCCATCTCCACCAATTTTTGTCCTGTCTCGATAGCCTTTTCAACATCCTCTTTCTGGAGATAGGCATTTATCAGGTTACTCCATGCCTGGACAGTCTTTGGATTCAACTCTATGGCCTTGTCCAGGGCATCAATAGCCTTTTCGGTTCTGGACATCTGAAGATAGGCAAAACCCAAATTCACATAGCCCCTTGCATATCTTGGCTCTATCTCTATGGCCCTTAAATTGGCCTCGACTACCCTATCCAGATCCCCCTTTTTGAAATAGATGTAACCCAGGTTGACATAACCCTCGAACATCCGTCCGCTGGTGGCGATGGCCTCATTAAAGGCTCCAATTGCCTCATCCAGTTTCCCCTGTTGTATAAGGGCAACACCTAAATTATAGCTTGCATTTGCGCATTCCGGGTTTTCTGTCAAAATCCTCTTTTGCTCTGCAATAAACTCTTCTGCATCTTGAGGTGTTTTTTTGACATCCATCGTAATCGTTCACCCCCACCCTAACCCTCCCCCGTCAAGGGGGAGGGAATATGTTAATTTCATCAGTAAATATCTCCCCCTCCCCTGGTGGGAATAGTTAGCCCTGGTGTGAGGGGGTTAGGGGGAGGGGGTACTGAACTATTACCATCCATCTAAAATGTCCGTGTCTTTTGTGATCTTTCTGGTCTTAAACTCGTGGCGGCTCATGACGTTAAAGCCATCAGGCCAATATGAGAAGAGGCCGCAATCCACTCGGGATAGCGACCTCTCATGTTATCTAATCACGATTGGCTTTCAGCCGTTTTGGGATCTAATGGTCCTCAGTTATCCCTCTGCCTTTGAGGCCATACATGGTAGTGCTTCCGAGAGAGAAATAGATCAGTTTTTCCTCATTAATCAGGGCGGTCGCCGCCTTTTTAATCTCTCTGGACTTGGCGTCAGGAAGAATCTTGTGTACCGCCTTTGCTATATCACTGAAGTAAAATTTGGTCTTTTTACTCCCTTCAGCAAAATCCAAAATAGCCTTTTTGAGTTCTTCCATTTGAGTACTCCTTTACCGAATTATGGGTACCTATTCAATACCACCTGCTGCCCTTGATACCTCCCAGGCCGCCTCTGTGTATTTAAATTGTGTAGAAGTCCTGTAAGTGTCATATGAAAGTCGATAATCATCTATGAGATGCTCGGTAAAAGGAATATCACACTTCTCGAAAAATTTCTCCCAACCGATCCGCTCGGCCCAGTCACCGAGGCGCTCATATTTATTGGCATCGGCCGCATATGTCTCGACAATCCTTTTCACCGTGTCACAGACTTCGGGAAACCTGGGGAAGTTATTGGGCAGAAACGGAACGACCACCTTGGAAAACTTGGGGGTGGTGATCCGGTTGGATATCTTTCCACCGGCAAGAATCGTTACACCGTCCCCCTCCTTGTCAGTCAGCGGCACAGCACTGCACATGGTATAGCAGTTACCGCAGAACATACAGCGCTCTTCTTTAATCTTCACTGTCTTCTTGCCACCTTCGGTCTTGGATGGTGAGATAGCACCGGTCGGGCAGGCAGCAATAACCAGCGGAATTTCACAAACACCATCGAGAACCTCGTCGTCAACGATAGGAGGCTTTCTGTGATATCCGAGCAACGCGATGTCAGAGCAGTGGACAGCACCGCACATATTCAGGCAGCAGGCCATGGACACCCTTACCTGGGCCGGAAGGGTCATTCCTTGAAAATAATCAAAAAGCTCGTCCATAACCGCCTTCACCATAGATGAGGCATCGGTGGCTGGTGTATGGCAATGGATATAGCCCTGGGTATGGACTATATTTGTGACCCCGGCTCCTGTCCCACCGATGGGGAATTTGTAGCTGCCAGAGACATGCTTTCTGCTGGTCAGGTCCTTTTTCAAGGCCTCCATCTTTTCCGGAGTGTCCACCATAAATTCAATGTTATTACGCGTAGTAAAACGCACATAGCCGTCACAGTGCTTATCTGCAATCTCGCAGATCTCCCGGATATTCTCAACAGTCATGAACCGGCAGCCGCCACATCTAACGGTGTAGACTTTATCCCCGGTCTCTGAGACATGCACCAGAACACCAGGCTCCAGGATGTCGTGATAAAGCCATTTCCCGTAATTCTTCTGGATAATGGGAGGGAAATACTGCCAGAAGTGCCTGGGACCAAGGTCTGTGATCCTATTTTCCATAGGTTTATCCGGGTTGTATCCTGCTAATTTCTCTGTAGATAATGTCATAGTTTTTACCTCCTATCTCTTATGTCTGGCCCTGTAGTCTTCGATGCTACGCTTCCACCCGCCTTCCACATCCTCTTCCTTCCAGAAGATGTAGGGGTTGCTCCTTGGCTCTGTAACCATCTGGGGCATTGGCGGTATATCGAGAATCTCCAGGAATTTCGGAACACCGTAACGTTGGATCAGCTCACCCAGGCGCTCACGGTTCCTGCCTTCTTCCATCCACCAATCCCAGACCTTATCCACAACCTCTTTAATATTGTCATAGGGCGGCTCACACTTCATAAAAGGAATGGTCAACATCGACATCTGGGCCCCTTCAAGGATAGGGGCCTTGCCTCCGCACAGGATGCTGCACCCCGTATCAGTACCCGGTCTCAAGGCCCTGGGCATGACATTGATGCAGTGCATACAACGGACACATTCCTTATTGTCGAGCATGAGCTTTCCATCTTCCATCCGCATGCACTTAGTCGGGCAAAGATCGATGACTTCCTTTTGAATATCAAATTCACCCCAATCTCTTCCACTGTGGGCACCAGCATTAGGTTTCAGCTCACCTCCAATATAGGCCTGGACAGCTTCTTGATCGATACGGATATCGTCCTTCCAGGTTCCAATAAAGGACATATCTGCTCTGGCAATAGAGGCCACACAACCGTTGGGGCATCCATCAAACTTAAACTTGAATTTGTAAGGGAAGGCCGGGCGGTGCAACTCATCCTGGTAAAAATGGGTTAGCTCATAGCACATATCCTGGGTATCGATGCAGGCCCATTCACATCGTGCCTTGCCCAAACAGCAGGAAGGGGTACGCAGATTGGATCCGGATCCACCAAGATCCTGTTGCAACACATGACCCAGCTCGTAGAAAACCGGCTCCAGCTGCTCGGTTGTTGTTCCCAAGAATATGATATCACCGGTTGAGCCATGCATGTTCAGCATACCGCTGCCGCGATACTCCCATAGATCGCAAAGGGTCCTCAGATAGTCTGTGTTGTAGAACTTGCTGTTGGGCTGATTGACACGCAGGGTATGGAAGTGGGCAATAGATGGAAATTGTTCCGGAACGTCGCAATACCGGCCAATTACACCACCACCATAACCGAAAACACCAACGATACCACCGTGTTTCCAGTGGGTTTCACCGTGGTCAAAGGAGAGCTGCAATATCCCCATCAGATCTTCGACAACGTCCCTACCAACCATCATTCGATCCTCGGCAAGTTTCCTTCGATGCAAGGCTTCTCGTTTTGCATCAGCCACAAAGCTGGGCCAGGGACCTTTTTCCAATTCATCCAGATCGGGAATATCATGCTTACATTTGAAGTCCTTGAGCTCTTCTTCCGTGTAGTTATTTAACTCTTCATCGCTATAAATCCGAAGCTCATCATATTTTAATTCTTTCTGCGGTTCTCTTGGTTCAAAAGCCATTATCTGTACCTCCTTTTGCTAACTGTTTTATAATTTTAAGGAGTAAATCTAAAAAAATAATGGGGTTACATTCACCTCCTCCCTCAAGAAAATAATAGCCCCTGTCAGTCTTCAAAAATCATGCTTTCTTATGCCTGTCTTATCTTTTACCCAAAACTGAGGACAGAGCATTTTGGGTGACTATTTTTAAAAATTAGAATTGGCTGATTCTTTGAAAAGCTAATATGTCGCTTATAATCAAAAGCTTTATAGATTGTCAATAGAAAAATTGACATAAAAAAATAGACTACTTTTTTTATTGACAATCTTACCAAGTCATGATCCTAATCTTAAAAAATCGGTAACTATTCAGCCATTAAGCCCGCCCTGGCACGACGACTTCATATAGTTCTAAGGTCTACGAAAGCCAGGTCTGGGCCAGGGACACAAACAATTGAAAATTGACAATTGGAATTGGTGCCTTGGTGGCTGAATAGCTACAAAAGTTGTATGAATAGAACTGGCTGACGCACCAGCAGATCGCCTAAAGAAAGATGTCCTTTATTCAACCCCGCATTATCATTGGAGCATTAAGAGGGGGGTCCGGTAAGACCATTCTATCCTTAGGTCTTATCGCCGCATGGCGAGAAAAAGGCTACCGTATCGCCCCCTTTAAGAAAGGGCCGGATTTTATCGACGCCGGATGGCTTACCTTTGCCGCTGGTAGATCATGTCATAACCTGGACCCCTTTCTGATGAATTATGACCAAATCATCGAGTCCTTACTTTCCCACTCTAATAATGCCGACCTTTGCCTGATTGAAGGGAACCGGGGCCTCTACGATAGCCTTGACCTCGATGGTTTATATAGTACAGCAGAGTTGGCCAAACTGCTCAAGTCACCGGTTCTGATCGTCCTGGATGTGACCATGGCTACCAGAACTATGGCAGCGGTTATCAAGGGATTTCAGGTCTTTGATCCACACCTGAATATTTCAGGGGTTATCCTGAACAGAGTGGCTGGCTCGCGGCAAGAGACTCTGATAATAAGCGCCATTGAAAAATACTGCGGTACACCCGTGGTTGGGTCTATTCCAGGATTGAAAGAGAATCTTTTTCCGGAAAGACATATGGGGCTTGTTCCCTACCAGGAAAGAAGGCAATCTGAAAAGGCGATTGCATGGGCAAAGACAGTCGTTGAGGAAAATCTGGATCTGGATACAATATGGGTACTGGCACATGATGTGGGGCCCCTGGAAAAAGGGAATCAATATCAGGAAAATCGGGCACCTGAAATACCGAATGCTGGTTCTCCCCGTATTGGCTTCATCAGAGACAGCTCTTTCTGGTTTTATTATCCAGAAAACCTGGATCAGCTTAAGAATCTGGGAGCGATCCTGGTGGAAGTCAATTCCATAACCGAAAGGGAACTTCCGGACCTGGATGCCCTGTACATAGGAGGCGGATTCCCCGAGACCCAGGCAAAGGCATTGGCAGATAACAAGAGGTTCAGAGATTCTTTGAAACAGAAGATAGAAAC
>CAZMUW010000063.1:0-7721 GCA_964569645.1 uncultured Desulfobacteraceae bacterium
GCGCGACGGGATGTGGATATACAACTGTTTTCACTGATTATGAATGCCTCACTTTCCATCACCGCATCTTGCCATGCCAGGTCTGGGCCAGGGATTTCGAATTTTTGACCGAAAAACAGGATTTTCGGTCAGATACTAATTATGATATTTTGATTATCATGTTATCAAAAATAATGAAAAAGAAGACTACGAACATGCACATAAGAGCAATCCCTTTGGGTGTCCAGGAAAGGATCAATATGTTATGTCGGCTACGGGGGATTAAGAGGAGAGAATTTTTTGGGCAAGCACGCACATTTTTTGAAGTTTTATTCATGGTGGGCGGTGCGGGATTTGAACCCGCGACTTCCACCGTGTGAGGATGGCACTCTCCCGCTGAGTTAACCGCCCGATATTGTCTTTTCACATAATTGATACTACAATAAAATATTATTTGCAAATAAAATTAATAGTGATGTCTGTTGTTTGTTTTTAGTAGTGAGTTGTCTTTGTATCTCTAAGCACTTTGTATCTCATTACAGGTTAATAGTTGTGGGCTGCGGGTTATGAGCCCGACTGAGGTGCATAGGGTTCTTACCTCCGAATTCTTAAGGTGCCGGTATTTTCCAACCTTTAGCTCACCCAAATGGAGACTCCCGTACCCTATCCGGATAAGCTTTAGGGTTTTATGTCCCACTGCCTCAAACATCCTTCTTATCTCTCTTGATCGGCCCTCAAAGATGGTAATCCTTACAACACTTCTTCCCTGCTGTCTGTTCATGATCCTGACATGAGCCGGATTGGTTGGCCCATCATCAAGAGATATGCCCTTTTTTAATCTTTCAACTGACATATTTGATAGATTGCCTTCAACGGTTACCTTGTAGGTTCTCGGGATATGGAATCGTGGGTGCATGAGCCTGTAGGTGAGCTCACCATCATTGGTGAAGATTAAAAGGCCAGAGGAGTCAAAATCGAGGCGTCCGACAGGATAGATCCTATCTTTGATATCTTTTATCAGATCCCGGACGATAGGCCTCCTTTCAGGATCACGCAGGGTACTTACATATCCGAAGGGTTTGTGTAACAACACATAGATCTTCTTGGGGGGATCAGGTATAGCCTGGCTGTCCACCGTGATAGAATCCACACCCCAGATTGCCTTTGAGCCAAGACTTCTCTCCACCCGACCATTTACCGCAACCAGACCTGAAGAGATAAGTTCATCGGCCCGTCTTCTGGAGGCAATACCAGCCATGGAGATAATCTTGTTCAGCCGCTCCCTTCTTCTATTCCTCATCTCCTCCTTCGCCAAGCTCTTCTATCTCCTTTAACGTGGGGAGGGATGACAGATCCCTTAAATCGAAGACCTCAAGAAACTTTCCTGTTGTGCCATAGATTATTGGTCTGCCCGGGAGAGGCTTTCGACCTACAATCCTAACCAACCCCTTTTTGAGCAATATCCTTATTATACCACCTATATCCACACCCCGCAGCCTTTCAATCTCCTGCCGGATGACAGGCTGCTTGTAGGCAATAACGGCCAATGTTTCCAGCGCTGCCCTGCTTAATCTGGGTGGGGTTGAACTCAGCATAGTGGCTATGTACGGTTTATACCGGGGAAGAGAGCGAAACTGATACCCTTTAGCCACCTCCTTGATAAGGAAGCTCCTATTCATCTCTTCATATTCGTTCTTAAGCTCCTGGAGGACGTCCTTTATCCCTTTGAGATCTTTTCCCGGAAGAAGGGTATGGATCTGCCGAGGGGTTAGAGGTTCACTGGCTGCAAAAAGAAGGGATTCTACTATTAGTTTAAGGGAATTGGACATTCGTTATTTGTTATTAGTTATTAGTTACTTGATCCTTACATCTTAGGCTTGTGTCTTTACTGGCGTGAGCCTGATATCACTACCTTCTTTGTCCTGAAAAACATTAATAGAGCCAGTTTTTACCAGATCGAGTAGGGCTAAAAAGGTCGCAATCAGTTCTGAAATGGACGTATTTTGGGGAAAAAGGTCTCTAAAATATAGATTTTTATCCTTTTTCAATCTTTTCATTATTTCTATCGTCTTTTCCCTGACAGACCATGTTTCAGCTTTGAATGTAAGAACTGTACCGGGATATCTTCTCTTTATAACCTTTCTAAAGGCCTCCATCAATTCATAGAGACTAACCTTTGCTGTATCGATATCTTCTTCTACCCCTGTCTTTCCATTTATTTCAGTCCCCCTTTTGAAAACATCTCTATCTAGAATATCCCTGGCTGCTAATTCATGAGCCCCTTCTTTAAGCTGCATATATTCCACGAGGGGTCTCACAATTTCCTCTCTCAGATCCTCTATCTCCTCCAAATCCTGCTCTTGTTTTGGAAGGAGCATCTTTGATTTTATATACATCAGGGTAGATGCCATGACCAAGAAATCACCTGCAATATTGATGTCCAGGGCCCTCATAAGGTCCAGATATTGCAGATACTGATCGGTGATTGCGGCTATTGGTATATCTGAGATATCCACCTCATTTATCTTTATCAGGTGCAATAGTAAATCAAGTGGGCCCTCAAATACCTCGAGTCTCGTCTCAAAGGTCATGATTAGATCTTAACCGCCTCTCTCACCTCTTCCATCGTATCTTTTGCAATCTTACGCGCCTTTCTGTTACCTTCATCAATAATATTGTCTATGATTTTTGGATTGGCCTCCAATTCTTTTCTCTTATCTCTTAATGGTTCCAGTGCCTTATTCAGGTTAGAGCCCATCATCTGCTTACAATCCACGCAGCCTATGGTTGCCTTGCGACAGCCCTCCTCTACCTCCTTTACCATCTCTTTGTCGGTATATAACTCATGAAAGGTAAAGACATTGCAGAAATCCGGTCTGCCAGGGTCAAATCTCCTGGCCCTCTGAGGATCGGTAATCATATCAGCCACCGTTGTTTTTACTATCTCCTTTGAGTCAGAGATAAATATGGCATTGTTGTAACTGTTACTCATCTTCCTCCTGTCTGTACCGAGTATCCTGGCCTCTGGTGTTAGCAGGGTATCTGGCAAAGGAAAAATATTTGAATAGAGATGATTGAAACGCCGGGCTATCTCTCTTGTCATTTCAAGATGAGCGCTCTGATCCTCCCCTACAGGCACACCATGAGCTTTATACATCAGGATATCAGCTGCCTGGAGAACCGGATAGCCCAGAAATCCATAGGTATAAATATTTTTTTGGGCCATTTCCTTAAGCTGCTCCTTATAAGTAGGATTTCTTTCCAGCCATGAAAGAGGTGTTATCATGGAAAGAATCAGATGAAGCTCTCCATGCTCCTTTATGCTTGACTGAACAAAGATCACTGACTCCTCCGGGTTAAGACCAATTGTGATCCAGTCAATAATTACATCATTAATGCTTTTCTTGATAATCTCCGGGTGTTCATATTCACTTGTTAATGCATGCCAGTCTGCGATAAAGTAAAAACAGTGGTAATCCTTCTGAAGGGAGCGCCAGTTATTCAGGGCTCCATGGACGTGTCCAAGATGAAGTCTGCCGGTTGGCCTCATGCCGCTGACGATTCTCTTTCTCTCCATTTTTCAGTCCTCCAGATGTTAAATCCTAATCACGAAATACCTGCCCGCAATGCTTCGCAACGCGAGTTTCCGAATTCCGGATTTCATTTCTGCTAAAAAACTAAGAATTCCATAATAAAGACTAATTGTTAAGTAATCTCCCAAATCTTTTATTTACAAATTCGATCTCATCTTCCTTTGTACTTACATCACCCTCCAGCCTGGCCTCCAGGATGCCGGTAAATATCTCCTTAAAAAGGGGGCCAGGTTTATACCCCATAGTAATGAGATCTTTGCCCCTTAGAAATATCTCTGTTCCTCTGAGCCTGGTAAAAAAGGTGGATATGGACCTCTTTATCCTTTCATTCCTGGTTTTGGCCATACTCCAAAGCAGGATCTCAGGAGGAAGGGTTGAGAGAATCCTGTATAGAGAATAATTTTTTTTATCCTTTAAAAGAGAAAGCTGCTCTAAGGCTTGCCTTGCCTCCTGGCGAGCGGAAATCATACTTACAATCTCTTTATCTTGAGCCTGCATCCTCCTGGCTAAATTATTCAAGGCATAATCGCTCAAAGAAGAGGCTAAACAAAGAAAGTATACCTTCCATGGTTCATAGGTAATACCCAGGTAAAGGAGATTAAACCATACCAAAATCCCCTTTGTTCTTTTCAGGATATCTCTTACCTCCTCGGTAAGTCTAAGCTCCGGTGAGATAAATTTCAGAAGATCATATCCATCCATTCTCTCTATTGCCCCTATGGGATCTTCTTCCTTTAGAATCAGTTTCAGTTCTATAAAAAGCCTTTGGCCGGAGAGATTCTCAAAGCAATTTATATCTACAGCATTTTGAATCAGACTTTCCGTAAGCTTCCCTATCCTGAACCCGAACCGCTGTTCAAACCTTATGGCCCTCAAAATCCTCGTAGGATCTTCAACAAAACTAAGGTTATGAAGTACCCTTAAAGTACGCTCTTTAATATCCTTCATGGCATCAAAATGATCTATAAGGATACCATAATACCCCTTATTAAGATGAACAGCCAGGGTATTGATGGTAAAATCTCTTCTGAAAAGATCCCTCTTCAAAGAACTCAGCTTGACTTCAGGCAGAGCAGCTGGTGATTCGTAATGCTCCATCCTGGCAGTTGCAACATCTATCTTAAAGCCGTCTGGCATAACCAGAACAGCTGTCCCAAACTTGGGATAGCTCCTCACCCTGGCCCTATGCCTGTTTGCAAAAGTTTTGGCGAACTTGATACCATCTCCCTCAATGACGATATCGACATCAAGATTTTTCCTTTTTAAGATAACGTCTCTTACAAGACCACCAACAAGATAGGCATTAAAATCAAGCCTATCAGCTATTTCTCCAAGCTCCTTTAATAACCTTATTATCTTACCAGGCAATCTCTCTTTGAGTAAATTTCCGATATTTTTTTTCCGAACATACCTTGGAACCTCCTCTGAATCGTAAAGAAACTCCGGTATAGATGACCTTTCTATCAATATTGTTAAAAGGTCTGTTCTTGTTATAACCCCAAGCAGCTGGCTGTCCTTTAATACGGGTAGAATTCTGACCTTGTTATTTATAATCAGATCCTGTATCTCATTCAAGGTGGTCTCAGGCCCCACATGGTAAAATTCCACATTCATGTATTCTTTTACATGCCTCTTCTCCAGGCCCAAAAAAGTGGCTCTATCCACCATCTGCCTGGAGATATATCCCTTGAGCTTTTTATTTTCATCAATAACCATCAACACATTAATATTGTAGCCGGTCAATGTATCACTTGCCTCTTTGATGATAGCCTCAGGTGATATATGGATGACTGGAGAGGTCATCAAGTCCTTAGCCAATCTCTCAAAATCTATTCGGCTTAAAAGGAAGGCTTTAAGATCTTCTTCTGCCTGGATGAGGGTTTTATCAATAATGGTAGCTGAGGCAGCCTGAGGATGCCCTCCACCACCAAATTCAAACGCAATTTCAGCAACATTTACCTCCGGAATCCTGCTCCTGGCTACCAGGTAGACCCTATTTTCCATCTGGGCAAGGGCAAATATGACGTTGAGATTTTCCATTTCCATAAACTTTTGAACCAGAACGGCAAAATCACCTATATACCTATCGCTTCTGGTCTTTGTTATAACCACCTCTACACCATTGATATTATTTTTGGTAGCAGAAGCCATCAAATCATTTAAAAGCCATACCTGCTCAGCGGTCAGCTCTCTGGTTAACATATCAGAGATCGTATTAAGAGATGCCCCCTGATCTAATAACCAGGCAGCAGCCTCATGATCCTCTGCCTTTGTAGAAGAATAGGTAAAAGAGCCAGTATCTTCATATATACCAAGTGACATCAGGGTTGCCTCATCAGGAGTAATCTTGATCCCCTTTTCCCTTATTATTCCTGTCAATATGGATGTGCCTGCCCCAAGTTCTTGGATAGACTCAAAATCACCCTTGATATCATCATCGGATGGTGGGTGATGATCATATATGTGTATCTCCAGCTCATTCCTGTCTAAGAGGTTTTTAAATCTGCCGATACGCTTTTTCTGACGTGTGTCCACAAGGATAAGCCTCCTGATCTTATTAAAATCGACGTCTCTTATACGTACGAAATCAAAAAGATAAGAACTTGTGTGCAGAAAGAAATTCCTCAGGTTTTTTTCCTGGGCCCCAGGAAATACCGCTACAGCCTCAGGGTAAAGCTTCTTAACGGCCAGCATGGATGCCAGAGCATCAAAGTCAGCATTCATATGGGTAGTTATTACATCAAGGTTAGGAGTCTGTTTCTTTCTCATTTCCTTTTCTGATGCCTCCGGCGCCATCTGTACGGCAGCTCAAATGGTGGCCTTGGAGAATCCCTGGCAGCCTTTAAGATCCTTTCTGCCAAATCAGGAAATCCATTATCTCCGTAAAAGGATATGCTCTCATATGCTAATCCGGCTCTGATCAAACGGATAGATAAAAGTTTTCCATCTACAAATACATGCGCCAGAAGGCGGCCATACTTATCATTTTGAAAGGGAAGATATTCGATAATTTTGGCCTTTCTTAAGATATCCATTGTGGTTGCTGCCGCCTTTCTACCATAGGGCTGATCCTCAAATATCCCGTGTTCTTTATGGACAATCTCTGGTGCATCTATACCCAGGATCCTTATGGCAAAGCCTTTGTAAAAAAAGGTATCCCCGTCATCCGGGCGAATGGATGACTTGTCCATCCTTATTGGGCCAATGGTTTCTTTTTTTCCTCTTTGAGCCCCCTGGTTTGAATCCCAATTTTTAAAAATAAGTAAAAGAATAAATAATAAGGCAATAAATCCAATAGTTAAAATATAATTTCGGTGATATATCAATTTACCTATCCCTATGTGGATACTAAAATAGTCTCAAATCCTTGTTTATATAGTATCTTATGCATTTCAATTAAAATCAAATAAAAATAAGTGCCTAAAGTGAGCTAAAATTATGTATAGGAATACATAATCTGATCATAAAACCTGATTTTTCTATTTGAATCACCTTATCTGTTGTGGCATTTTAACATTTAAACTTTAGACACTTTTAATAAAGAATCCTAACTTTGTTTTGACATTTACCGATAAAATTTTAAGCTTGTCTAGTGAACCCCCCTTCGATTATAATCCCTAAAGATATGGGAGAAATCTTTAATGACCGACTATTCAAAGGCATCAGAGGCAAGAGTTGAGATCCCTGATGGGGTCAAATTAAATACCTTTCCTGCAAGAGAACATATACCCCTGATTGAATGGGAATACCCGGAATTCCAATCCCTCTGCCCTGTCTCCGAAAGGCATGATCAAGGTGTAGTCACCATACGGTACACACCGAGAGAAAAGATCCTGGAAGGAAAATCAGTCAGGGATTATCTAATGATGTGGAGAAATAAAAGAAACTGGCAGGAATATATAACCGAGGAAATTGCCGATCTCTTATATAAGACCTGTGAGCCCGAGTGGCTGACGGTGACAATCAATTGGTCCGTGAGGGGAGGGATAGTGGCAAAAACTATCTCCAAAAGGGGAAACCTGCCTTCTTGACTTTGATATCAACTCTGTTTATATTTAAAGGTATAATTTTACTATAGATTATATGGCAATAGCTCAGCACCCCCTCCCCCTAACCCCCTCCCACCAGGGCTGAGCCGTGCACACACTT
>CAZMUW010000064.1:0-7703 GCA_964569645.1 uncultured Desulfobacteraceae bacterium
AGAATATTGTCTTATTCCTTTAAAAAACTTCTGCTGTTCGAAATTCCTTGTTCGATATTCGATATTCAAAATGCGAAACATGCTAAAGCTATTCGCCTGAAAGGCGAAGGTTTTAAACCTGGTGAATGGAAGAATAAACCTCCCCACCATGGGCCTTTGAGGGATGCGATAAGAGTATTCAAGGAAAGGTTATGCTCTTGGAGCCACCGGACGGGATCGAACCGTCGGCATCCTCATTACGAGTGAGGTGCTCTGCCATCTGAGCTACGGTGGCCCTTTTGTTTTATATTTATACCTTTTTTTGATAAAGAATCCAAGTTTTTTATACCCTTATAAATAATCAGCGACATTCCTTTCTTAATAAGCTAAATGATTTGTGGCTGTTCACCACAAATACCGGGCTGGGGCTTTTTCCAAAAAGGTAGATTACTTAAGGATAAAATGAGGTGAAAAGACCAAAGGACTATCTTATATTCCCATTAGATGTTCCAACCTCTGAGGAGGCAATCCGGTATGTAGAACTGCTAAAGGAGCATGTAGGTCTTTTCAAGGTCGGTCTGGAGCTCTTTGTCAGTGTTGGACCGAAGATCCTAAGGGCAATAAGAGAGAGGAGTGGGGCAGGGATATTCCTTGATCTAAAGTTTCATGATATACCCGCCACTGTCAAAAAAGCCTTTCTGGCAGCAAGCACCTACGGGGTTAAATTTACGACCTTACATTGTGATGAGGGGAAGGGTCTTCTCCGCTCTGTTGTTGAAAATAATCCTTCAGACACCAAGATATTGGCTGTCACCGTGCTTACCAGCCTTGAAAGTAAAAATTTAAAGGGGTTAGGCTATATTGATAGATACGTTAACGATATCACAGAATTGGTCATGCTTAAGGCGAGAATGGCCAAAGAGGCTGGCTGCTCTGGTGTTGTCTGCTCCGGCCTGGAGGTTGAAAAAGTTAAGGCTGAGTTAGGAAAGGATTTTATCGTTGTTACCCCTGGTATCAGGCCTGTATGGTCTCTGGCAGGAAAGGATGATCAAAAGAGGATTATCACTCCCCATCAGGCATTAAAAAGGGGGGCTGATTACATAGTGGTGGGCAGGCCCATCCGGAATGCCGAAAACCCGATTGAGGCTACAAAAAAGGTCTTGGATGAGATCGAGATGGCAATCTCGGAGTAGATGCCTGCCGGAAACTATCTTACAACACATCTCTGGACAAAGCCTTCCATTATTTCCTTAAAGCAGTCGAACTCTTCATCGGAGCAGGTTCGCATATCTAAGAATTGATCGTCCAAGGTCTTGGAGGGAGCAAACCTTTGCAAGATATACAAACGGGAATCTTTTATTAACTGGCCGATCTTAAAAAAATCATCCCTTTCAAAAAGGGCTCTTACAACAGTAGTCCTGAATTCATAATCCAATCCTGAATCCATAATCAGTCTGATGCTATCAAGAATCTTAGTCTTTTCTACCTTTCTTTTTATCATTTGATTATACTTATCCAGAGATGTTTTTATATCCATAGCAATGTAATCCACGGATTTAGATTTTAGTATCTTTTCTAACCTTGAGGGAAAACTTCCATTGGTATCCAATTTAACCAGATATCCCAATCCCTTTACCGCTGATATAAATCGCTCTAAATCAGATTGCAAAAGAGGCTCCCCACCGGTTATTGTAACAGCATCAAGCCTTCCCTTCCGCCCATCTAAAAATGACAATATCTCTTCCTCTTTTAATCCGCCTGCGGCGGAGATGGGCCTTTTCCGCGCCAGGCGGACAAGCTCCGGATTGTGGCAATAAGGACATCTGAAATTACACCCCTGAGTAAAGACAATAGCACAGATTTTATCCGGATAATCGATGAGGGAAAATCTTTGAAAACCCCCTATAATCATATCTCAAACCCTAAACATCTTTCTCATCCTAAATTCCCCCTGCTTTCCCTCATTCCACTGTTTTAAAGGCCTGAGATAACCAACTACCCGGGAGTAAACCTCACATTCAGCACCGCATTTCCGGCATACCTTGTGTTCTCCATTTAAATATCCATGAACAGGGCAGACACTAAATGTAGGGGTAAAGGTAAAATAAGGGAGATGATAATTTTCGCAGACTTTTCGTACCAATGATTTAACGCTGCGAGGGTTAGCAATCCTCTCACCTGCATAGATGTGAAATACCGTTCCTCCTGTATATCTCTGCTGGATACTATCCTGTAAATCCAGGGCCTCGAAAACATCGTCTGTGAAATTAACAGGCAGATGGGTAGAATTGGTATAGAAAGATTGATCCCCATCTCCGTGGCCTGCTAATATTATCTCAGGATACCTTTCCTTATCAATCTTTGCCAAACTGTATGAGGTTCCCTCTGCTGGGGTAGCTTCAAGGTTATAATTATTTCCTGTTTCCTTCTGAAAATCTATCAACATCTCCCTCATAAAATCTAAGACCCTTGTGGTAAATTCCTTCCCCTCTCTATCACCAACAGTTTTACCAAGAAAGTTCTGGCAGGCCTCATTCATTCCAACAAGCCCAATAGTTGAAAAATGATTCTTCCAGTACTCATTAAACCTCTCCTTTACATTTCTTAAATAATATTTTGTGTACGGATAAAGACCCCCATCTGCAAATCTTTCCAGAACTTTTCTCTTTATCTCCAAACTTTCTTTAGCAAGGATCATCAAATCTTTAAGTCGTCTAAAAAATTCATCTTCACTGCCACTTAGATAACCTATCCTTGACATATTAATTGTTACAACACCAGTAGATCCTGTTAAAGGATTTGAACCAAAGAGTCCGCCCCCCCTCTTTTCTAACTGGCGATTATCTATTCTCAGCCTGCAACACATGCTTCTTGCGTCCTCCGGGTTCATGTCTGAATTTACAAAATTTGAAAAATAGGGGACCCCATACTTGGCCGTCATCTTCCATAGATCATCCAGAATAGGATTCTCCCAGTCAAATTCCTTTGTAATATTGTATGTTGGAATGGGAAAGGTAAAGACCCTTCCCCTGGCATCGCCCTCTGCCATTACCTCCAAAAAGGCCTTGTTAAACAAATCCATCTCTTTCTGAAAATCCCTATAGGTATTACTTTGTGCCTCACCTCCAATAATGACACATTGGTCTTTATAGTATTCAGGGACAGTAAGGTCCAGTGTGACATTCGTAAAAGGGGTCTGGAACCCAACCCTTGTGGGCACATTAATATTAAAAATAAACTCCTGTAGGGCCTGCTTTACCCCCTTATAATGTAATCCGTCGAACCTTATAAAAGGTGCCAGCAAGGTATCGAAATTAGAGAATGCCTGGGCACCTGCCGCCTCTCCTTGAAGAGTATAAAAGAAATTTACGATCTGCCCCAATGCACTTCTGAGGTGTCTGGCAGGCTTGCTTTCCACCTTTCCCCATACCCCTCTGAATCCCTCAACCAATAGGTCAAACAGATCCCAACCCACACAATAAACAGAGAGAAGGCTTAGATCATGAATGTGAAAATCGCCCTGTATATCCGCCTCTCTTATCTCTGGAGAGTAGATCTCATTTAACCAATAGACCTTACTAACCTCTGAGGAAACATAGTTATTCAATCCCTGGAGAGAGAATGCCATATTGCTGTTCTCATTAACCCTCCAGTCCGTCCTCTTTAGATATTGCTCCACCAATTCAACACTTGCCTTATTGGCAATCTCTCTTATTCTTGCATGCTGATCCCTATAGATAATATAGGCCTTGGCGGTCTTGCGATAAGTAGAGGAAAGCAACACCTCCTCTACAATATCCTGAACTTCTTCCACTGTTGGGATCTTTTCACCAATTACTTGCTGGGCTAAATTTAGAACCTTGATAGTAAGTCTTTTAGCAGCCTTCTCATCAAGCTCCCCTGTTGCCTTTCCAGCTTTGGCAGTGGCATTGGTAATCTTCTTGGCCTCAAAGGCCACTATCTTGCCATCTCTCTTTTCTATCTCTGTAAACATAGTATCTTCTCTCCATTCATGTCTTCATAAAATCCCTTAACGATTGTTTCTACTGGCAGACATTCCACCCCTTTGATCCCAATCCAAAAAAGAATCTCTTTAGTGGAAGGGGTCAAAGAATTGCATCTGCTATATCTATCCCCCTCCTGTATCTCAATATTTCTGTATTGCTTTCAAGATAGCATTCATCGCGTTAAACAAATTTTTAGAGGATAACTATAATCCTACCCATTTAGATATGAGATATCATTTAATAGATGAATCTTGCCACTTCCTTGAACATACTCAATTATGCTTATGCCGGCTAAATCTTGCTCTATCTGCCGGATTTCTCTCAGGTCTAATTCTAAAACATCACATACAATTACTCTTATGGGGCCTGCATGGGTAAAAACAGCAACTGTACTATTGCTATTTTGAGATAAGATTCTGCTAACTGCTTTTCTCACCCTTCTTGCCAAACTATGTAAGCTTTCACCCTGGGGAATAATAATATGGAGAGGATTCTCTAACCATTTCCCATAAACCTGGGGATACTTTTCCATGATATCTCTATATGTTAAACCTTCAAATATGCCAAAGCTCATTTCCCGAAGATGTAACAGCTCCTCTGGTGCCGTATCTTTGAAAACTATCATAGCAAATTGGACCGTTCTTTTCATGTCGCTCGAATAAACTTTATGGATCTTTTCTCCACATAATCTTTTATAAAGTTTTCTTGCTTGCCACCTGCCTTTCTCATTTAAATCTATATCAGTAAAACCACAATACCTTTTCTGGTAACTCCACTCTGTTTCCCCATGTCTGATTAAGATTAGTTTTGTAGACATTAGAGAGACTTGCACATCTTTAAACGGATAACGTAAAAAGAATAACACAACCCCAACACAAGATTAAACAAAGCAGTGCAGAAAAAACCATGAGGTCACAAGCCTGCCTGATATGTTCTACATCTATATCCCCTTATCTTATGATGGCTGGCAAAGGTCTCTAGCGAAGCTTCGCCCAATTTATGTGCTTACCACCTCGTCGGTTTGAGGCGAAGCTTCGCTAAAAGCTCTTTGCTGTCAACCTGTGGAAAGGCATTAACTGCATTAAGATTTTCTTTAAGATACCCAAGAAGTCCAGGTGGCGGTCCGAGAGGGTTGGTGTTGCTGTTTCCGCCGTGACCTCTAATCATTAATCCACTCCAATGCATGCAGCCAAGAAAAGTCCTGTCTCCTCAACCTCGGCCATTGCACCCAACATGTCTCCAGTGATACCGTCCATACGCCTCTTGTAATAAAAAAGAATTAGCACAGTCATGAAAATGAATAAACTGTTAAAAAAAACTGCGCTCCATCCTAACCAAAAGGAAAGAAATAAGGGCAGAAAGACGATAGATAAGGCATATATCCGAGGTTTATCGGAAAAAAAATCGGTGCCCATTCCTCCCTGAGGCCTTGCATACCTTAGAAACTTGATGCCGAACATCATGGCACCCCGAGAATATGCCGGTATAATAAAAAGATATAAGGCCCTATGTTTCACCAAACTTTGTAGGCTAGCCCATTTAATAGATAATATAAAAACAATGGCCACCAGCCCCATAACACCAATGCGACTGTCCCTCATGATAGTTAAAGCCTGCTCGAGAGACCTATGGCTTAAAAGGCCATCTGCCGTGTCCCCCAATCCATCCAGATGAAGCCCTCCGGAAAGGATAGCAAGAAGCAAGACATCAAGCACTGATACAACGGTAACCGGCCATACCATTGAAAATACATAATCGCAAAGTACAAGCATCAATCCGATAACCAGCCCGGCGACAGGAAAGTAAGGTATCATCTTAGGGGCATCAAAAACTCGAGGCTTGCCGCACGGCAGAATGGTCAGAAATTGTAATGCTGAAAGCAGATGTTTCATTTATGTATTCTTGCTAACCTCTGCTTCCTCAAAGGTAAAGACCTCGTTGATTATGAGCGCCCCGGCCTCAATAATATGCATCGCCAGAGCAGCTCCGGTACCCTCTCCCAACCTCATTCCAAGATCCAATATTGGAGAAAGCCCCAGGTGGTCAAGCATAATTTGATGACCCTGTTCTGCCGACTGATGGCCGGCAAACAGGTAGCCGCTGACATTAGGACAAAGTCCATGGGCTATAAGGGCACCAGCCCCTGAGATAAAGCCATCAATTACTACAGGCTTTTTAAAAAAGGCTGCTGCCAGGATAGCGCCTGCAATAGCTCCTATTTCAAAGCCCCCTACCTTCGATAGGACGTCCCGGGGATCATCTGGCTTCGGATTGTTTATCTCGATTCCCTTCTCTATGGCCTCACACTTTCTTAGAAAGCAGCTATCGTCAATTCCCGTGCCTCGACCGGTCATTCTTTCCACAGGGGTTCCGGTCATTACCGCGCCAATAGCACTTGATGGTGAGGTATTACCGATTCCCATATCGCCGGTGCCAAGAAGTTCCACTCCTTCCTCAAAAAGGTCTTTGGCTACTTCATACCCGTTCAAGATAGCAGACTCCGCCTGCTCCTGTGTCATGGCAGGCCCTTTGCTGAAATCATTGGTCCCTCTGGCAATCTTCCTGACAATCAAATAGCCTTCTTTAGAGATTTGTGGGGATATATCAGGGATAATTCCTACATCCATTACTATGACATGGGCTCCAAGTTGGCGGGCAAGGACATTGATCCCTGCCCCACCTCTCAAGAAGGTTTTTACCATCTCACCTGTTACAACCTGAGGGTAAGCGCTTACATCAGATGCGGCTATGCCATGGTCGCCTGCCATAACCAGAAAGGCCTTCTTGTTCACTGAAGGAGTTAATGTTCGCCCGATCCCGCACAGCCGCTCTCCAATAATATGAAGCTCTCCCAATGCCCTTTGGGGCATTACTAATCGGGCCGTGTACCTCGCGGCCTGATCAATGAAGTCCTTGTCTACTCTTTCAATGCCTGAGATTATTTCTGCTAAATTCATTATATCCTTCTCTTATCTTAATCTTTCATAAGCTCGCCTTTTATTACATGTGGCAGGCCTGCAATGGTCAACACCACGGTATCTGAACATGCTGCTACCCTTTGATTCACAAGCCCGGCGATGTCTCGAAATGTACGAGCCACCTTATTTTCAGGCACTATGCCTGAACCTACCTCATTGGATACCGCAATGATAGACTGTGGAACCCTCTTCATTAATTTAACTAAATTCTCTGTATGTGATAGGATCTGCTCTTCAGTTTCTCCGTCCATCAAGAGGTTGCTGACCCATAGGGTCAAACAATCGATAAGAACAACGCCATCTTGGGCCCTTAAAGACTCCAAGGCCTCTTTAAGTTTTTTAGGCTCCTCTACTGTGGTCCAATCAGGGCCTCGAGCCTCCCTGTGCCTCGTAATCCTTCTTTCCATCTCGCTGTCAAGGGCCTGGCACGTAGCCAAAAAAACCTTGTGCTGAAAATGTTCGTTTGCATAATCAAGGGCAAAACTACTCTTCCCGCTTCGACAGCCACCAATTACCAGAATTATCTCTTTCACGGCTAGATACATATATATTGTGCCTACCATCCTTGTAATTCATTTATATAGTGTTTGCAAGTATTATTTTGAGGGTTAACCCTTTTTTTTATCCTCAAGATCTTTTATTGACCCTCAACCTTATTTCCCCTATACTCACAGGAAATTCACGTTATTGCAGACTTCGTTAAGTAGAAAATAGTTGAGTGGTTGAGTGGTAAAGAAAT
>CAZMUW010000065.1:0-7538 GCA_964569645.1 uncultured Desulfobacteraceae bacterium
ATCAACTAGATTTATATCATGTCTATCCTGTTATCCTGTCAAATATTTTTCCTCTGGTAAACTATTACCCAACTAGACGTTAGGTTTTAAGCTTCTCGTTTAAGAACGAAATTGTACGGTTCCACGCAAGCTGCGCTGATTCCTTGTTATATCGGGCCGCATTTGTGTCGTTGTGAAACGCATGCTTGGCCCCCTCATACATATATATCTTATAATCTACGGATGCCTTCTTTAGAGCTGCTTCGAATGCCGGAATGCCCTTATTGATTCGTTGGTCATCACCACCATAATGTAGAAGTAAAGACGCCTTAATTTTGGGGACATCTTCAGACGCAGGTTGGCTGCCGTAGAAGGGAACCGATGCTAGCAAATCCGGAGAGTTAACTGCAAGTTGGTTTGCCACTCCCCCTCCCCAACAGAAGCCTATGGCTCCGACCTTTCCTGTAGACATAGGATGCGTCTTTAAGTACCTTACCGCAGCAAGATAATTTTTTGTTGTTGATTGGGCATCCAGCTGTCGTATTAACGATCGAGCCTTATCGCTATCTTCCGGAGTTCCCCCGAGCGGTGATAAAGCGTCTGGAGCGATAGCTAAAAACCCCTCCAAAGCCATGCGCCTGGTAACGTCTTCGATGTGGGGATTAAGACCTCTGTTTTCGTGGATTACCACCACACCAGGTAGTTTTGCGTCTCCTTTTGGCCTTGCTAAACTGGCACGAACTTCCCCTGTTGCACCGGGATATTTAATATAGTCCGTATGAAGGCGGGGATCATCCTTTGGAACGAGTTCGGCTTTGGCATAGTTGTTTTCTAGTAAAGGCAGCAGAGCGTTAGCAGCAGCAATGCCACCAGCAAGAATAGCTAATTTCTTGAGGAATACGCGACGATCTAGTAATTCATGAGTATATTCATCGTATAAGTCAATAATTCTTTGATCCATAATGCTTTCTCCTTTCTTGTGTAGATTGATTTGTTTGTAAGAAATCCCAAGGTTATAATCTAAAAAGTAGCTATGCCTTGAATGAGGGTCAATAGCTACTATTCAGATCCGTGGCTTTCCGGCCCTATTTCACAACAGGTTCATGTGATTAGGCTCCAAGCAGAATAGTCAATGCTCTGTTAGGAGCAGGGCATGTACATTTTGATGTATTTATCCATGATGTAACCTCCTGATTAGAGATTGAACAATTGAAGCGAAAATATTGCTATTGGATAAGGGTACAAAAAAACATCTGAATGTCAAGAAAAATCAATTAGAAATCATACCAGAAACAAGGGTTTTTGCCTGATAAAAGGGGAAGGTTAATCCCGAATTTTGGGGCTAGTTGCTGCTAACAAAAGCTTCAACTTCTTTCTTTCTAAAATATCAATAAAGTACACAATACATATAGTCAAAACATCAGCCTTCATTTGGATTCCCCGCGGTGAAAACTCCTTTTCCGATTAAATCCTCTTTTATTTTAACTATCTCATGAATTTCCGCATTTGCAGAGCTTCTTCTATCTCCTAGTCTTATCGGTTCAGGATAATTGCCTACCCTAATTCTTGCTCTAAAAGTATCCGGCCTAATATTTCAGGACTTTACAAATATGTTTTGTTGTGTAATAATGCTGTAGTTCAAGGTCAGGGTCATTAACATTAACAGGCGATTTTGGAGGTTTGAGATACGGCGGCTTGACAGGAATTATTTGATAATTCAAAACCTTATGCGGGTCTCTACTGTTGGAAGACACATCCATGTGGCTTCTTTGGTGACCTAAAGCGGGAATGTACCTGTTCTTATAGGGAGATACGGAGATACAGGACAAGGATATCAGGGCCCCTTATAGATCGGATCGATATCCATGTAGACGTACCTTCCGTACCTTTTAAAGATCTTACAGGCGTTAGCCAAGGCCAACCTTCTTCTGAGATTCGCCGGAGGGTTATAGCCGCAAGAAAGATCCAGGAAAAGAGGCTGCATAAGACGAAGATCCATACCAATGCCATGATGAACACCAGACAGATAAGAAGATTCTGCCGAATAGATGGAAAATCCAATACCCTGTTGGAAATGGCCATGGAGAAATTCGGGCTTAGTGCACGAGCCCTTTCACGCATTCTTAAGATCTCCAGAACCATAGCAGATCTTGCCGGATCTCAGGACATTGAGCAGGCCCATATAGCAGAGGCAATACAATATAGGTCTCTGGATAGGAAGTTGATTGCATGAAAAGACTTATCAAAAGAACGCCCATGAAGAAAGCTCTCACCGTTAACCTCCCTTCTTTTCAGTTTTGCTTCTTTTAACCCAGATTGTGCAGTAGGCATCTACTGCGGTTTGAAAATCCATGCTGCAACGCTTGTTTCACGATTTTGGCCCTGGTTTAACCCTGAGCCCTGCACCTGTGAACGCCTACAGGAAATCCAAGCTAAAGGTCTTAATTTCACGAAATACAACAAAGTGTTGGCAAGATACCTTAAGACATTGCCTCTGATGAGGAGCTTATGAGCGCACTTCCTGTTCTTTTCAGGACTATTAGAAGAAAGTCTCCTGACGAAGAGGACTTAGAGAAGCTGACCGTATCTATCAAGAGGCAGAATAGCTCCTGTAGCAGGGTTGTTGTGCTTCCTTTTTTGTTGACCCACAAGGTTAATCCCCTTATACTCCTCCCAGAATAAACAAGTTCTTATCAAGTCAAGTGCCTTATGACCTTCGATCCGGAGATGGGTGATTGCGCAATGGTCAAAGCTTCCCGTGGATTTCAGATTTTTGCCAAACCGGTTGGCTCCATCTGCAACCTGGACTGTGACTATTGTTACTACTTGAAGAAGGAACACCTCTATCCAAAGGGCGAGTCGTTTCGCATGCCCGACGACATCCTGGAGGAGTACATCGCCCAGCACATCGACGCTTCCCCCGATCCGGTGATCACCTTTTCCTGGCATGGTGGGGAACCGACCGTCCTGGGGCTGGACTATTTTCGCAAGATTGTGGCGCTGCAGCGCAAGCATCAGCCCCCTGACCGGCGCATTGCCAACGGTATTCAGACCAACGGTACCCTCCTCGATGAGGACTGGTGCCGCTTTTTGGCAGCAGAGGGCTTTGGCGTGGGGCTTAGCCTGGACGGTCCGCAGGAAATGCACGACAGGTTTCGCGTTACCAAGGGCCGGAATCTCACCCACAAACAAGCGATGCGGGGGTATAAACTCTTGCGGCAGCACCGAGTATCTTGCGATATACTGTGCGTGTTACATGCACAGAACGTCCAGTACCCTTCCCAGGTGTACCGGTTCTTCAAGCAGATCAAAGCTCAATACGTGACGTTTCTGCCCCTGGTCGAGCCGCAGCCAGACGCCAAGGGCGGCGTAAGCGACCGCACCGTGCCGCCTGAAGCTTTGGGCGCTTTTCTCTGCACCATCTTTGACGAGTGGATACGCCAGGATATCGGGCGGGTCAGTGTGCAGATATTCGAGGAGGTGGCCAGAACGGCCTTCGGGCAGGAGCATGCGCTTTGTATCTTTCGGAAGACCTGCGGTGATGTTCCCGTCATCGAACACAACGGAGACTTCTTTTCGTGTGATCACTTCGTTAACGCGGAACATCGCCTGGGGAATATCCAGGAGATTCCACTGGTCGAGCTGCTCGAGAGTCCGGCGCAGAGAGCATTCGGGCAGGCCAAATCAGATACGTTACCCGGCTATTGTCGGGCATGTGAGGTCCGGGCTATGTGTAATGGTGGGTGCCCGAAGGATCGCTTCCTCAAGACGCCAGATGGCGAAGCGGGACTAAACTACCTGTGTGCGGGCTATAAACGCTTCTTCACCAACTGCCGGCCTTTCGCTGCAGAGCTAGCCGCCTTATGGCGCCGGCAATCCCTCGAACGGCAAAAGCCGCCGGTGCAGGCCACGGGTGCCCAGGCTAGCCCCAAAACGGGTCGTAACGATCCTTGCCCGTGTGGCAGTGGACGGAAGTACAAGAAATGCTGCTTGGGCAAGTGATCCGTTGAACCAGCCATTCCCAACTCAAAACCGCGCCTACCCGTTGCGGGCGGTGTCCCTTGCCAGAATTCGTATACCTTCAGCAACAATGAATTACAGAACGCTCCGCCCGCTCTGAGCCCCCGCCTGTAAGCAACCCCCTTCGATGAGCGATTGTGGCGACTTCTGTCCAGATCTGGCTCTCCCTCGGAATGCAGTCGTCTCTCACCAAGGATCAGATCTTCCTATATATCTCTTTTTTTATATCCACATGGAAGAAGGGGGCTTTTCTGACTGGGTAAATCAGCTCAAGGGGCTTGAATACATGATAAGGAGAGGTAATGGTTGTCAAAATAATCTTTTCTTATCTTCAGATAATCCTCCTCCAGGGAACTATTTGATTCAGCGTAGGTATTGGATTTATGTATTATAGAGGCAACCTCTTCTCTTGATATCTTGTTTCCCTCCATCTGCACTATCTTAACTAATGTTCTATAACCTAAGATAAATGGTATGATACAAAACAACCTGATGGATCTCTCGCCTAAAGGCAGCAGCTTGATATATCTCAAGGTTGAGTCCAGATAGGTTACTATAGGGGGGATCATGCCCTTTATTATTCCCTGTCTCTGTTTGACAGATAAGGTTTCGATCTTATTGAGCTCAATATGATACTTCTCCGTTATAGTGAGTGGGATATAACACCAACCCCTTGCTATATCTTTTTTATAATCCTTAATGATATTTATTAGCTGCAGAGCCGTGCCAAAATGAGTTTGAAACTTCTCCAGCTCGGATCTCTTCTCTTCCATGCTCCTCCTCTGACAAAAGACCCTTGTGAGCATCACACCTACAACACCCGCTACATAGTAACAGTAATCCTCCAATTCTTTAATGTCTGCGAGCTGAAATATCTTACTGTTACTGTCTAACTTTCTCTTCTGGAATTCAGCCATTCCCTCTGAGGTCTCTACAAGCAATGGGTCAACTATTCGCCTGTGTGTATCCGGTACATCAAAATAACACCGTAAGACCCTGTGGCCATTTTCTATAAGGTCTTTTTCAAAAGAGCCTTCTTTCCATCTGAATTTAAGAGATTCATATAACTTCAACCGATGAGGCAAGTCCTTATCTCCCCTAAAGATCGCTGAAAAATCCTTGAGATCTGCGATCTTCTCCTTCTCATCCTGATATATTGTATCCTCAAAGGTATCCGCTATGCGGAACAGTAAATATCCGAGGAGAACTGTGTTAAAGATATCTCCCTCTAACTGCGCGATATTGAGGGCAAATGTCCTTGATACCCCTGGCAAGATGTTACGGCAATATTCCCAGTCCTTTTCTCTTACTCGCTCATTCATAGGGTCCTCTATTCCGGATATAGACTGCCTAAATCGCACCCTGTATACTGCAACTGGAGAATGTATCCCTTTAAGGTGAACCTTGCCTGCCTCTTCAAAAGTAGCTACATCCTTTGCCTTGCTGTATGTCCTCTGGCTTACCAGGATCTCACCCGGTTTGGCCATTGACTCCAACCTGGCCGCAACATTTACCTGATTGCCGATTACCGTATAGTCTCTGTGGAATTCCGATCCAATATTGCCTACAGTCATATAGCCGGTATTTATGCCTATCCCAATGTTCAGATCGTATCCGTAGGATAACCATTCATCTCTTAGTTGATCTACCTTCTCTTGCATATCTATCGCCAGAAGAACTGCCTTCCGGGCATGGTCAGGGATTGAAACCGGATCGCCAAAAAAGACCATGATCCCATCCCCGATTATCTTGTCTAAGGTTCCCTCATGCCTGTGGATAAGCTTTGTCATCTCCGATAAATAGTTATTGAGAAGAAGGGTGATTTCCTCTGGTTCAAGGGAGTCAGTTAGATCGGAAAAGCCCCTGATATCTGAAAACAATACAGTCATCAGCTTTCTGTGAGAGATTTTACTCAAATCGCTCCCATTTGAAAGGATTCTATCTGTGATATTAGGGGAAAGATACCTCCTTAACTCATTGTATCTTCTCAATTCCTCGACCTGATCATCGACCTTTTTTTCCAGATCTCTATTAAGAATAAGGAGATCTTCTTTGGCCGCCTGCAACTCACCTGTTCTCTCCTCCACCATCCTTTCGAGATTCCTGGCGTAGTTGTCAATATCCTCTTTGACTTTTCTTAACTCGAGATTTGCCTTTTCCAACTCCTTATAGGCCATATTCTTGGCAACCATCGCCTCTCTCAGTTGATTGACAGTCTCTATCATGCCAGAGGCTGTTTCCCCCTCTTTTCTTTTTCTGTGAAAAGGTTGCAGCAATCTGTTCCAAAAGTGGTGCTTTTCGTAGGTGATATCCAAAATAAAGTAAGGGGCCTTATATATCTCCCCTGGTGTCAAGATATCTCTATTATCTACCTTTAGTGATTCGGTGATAAGGATTCCTGTGCACTGCTTTTTTTCTCTATGCTCTTCTTCATCAGGTAACTCGGAGAATCTGCCTAAGAATACCCTCCTGCCTCCAATAATATCAGGCTCAAGCAGGATCTTCCTTCCGACAACCTTTCTTTTCTTTTCAACAGGGCAGTATATTGTCAGCTCATTATCTTCGATCCTGGCATCGAGCTTGAGGGGAAGGAATTCCTCTTCCTGGTTAAACAAGATCTCCGGATCATATTCATTCAGGGGTTGTTTGACAGTCGCTGGGGGAAGGCCCCAGATAGTGGGCATGGAAGATATGATTCCTCTTAGATATGGATCACCAATGTAGTCCCTGTTAGCGTCATGGTCTTCATGGAATTGAACCCTTATAATAGTATGTATCTTTTTGAGCTTCTTATCATAGGTTGGTGGTTTGATGATATCAATATCCTTGGTATCATTAAAATTCTTGTTAAAGAAGGGAAGCCGCCTGATCCCATCATTCGGGCTGGAAAAAAGCTGAATAAAAATACCAAATCTTCCCCAGGAATCCAGCGTGGCAGAAGAGGCGCCACAGTTGAAATAGAAATCAGGGTCACCAACAAGATCCTTGGCCTCCCGGAAGATCCTTTGAAAGGTCTCATATGTAGTCCATTCATCTTCATCAGTCAGATAGTCCTTGGCAGATCTGTATGTGTCTTCTGGAAATGGTATCTCGCCAAAAAGATGAGCCGGATCGCCCACTAGGTTTTCCACATAGGTGGAGATTATTTTTATATTCCGATTACTTATGCAATCAATTAGGCTCATAAATAAAACGTACCTTAAACAAAAAACCTTATTGACACCAAGATCTATAGGTGTTAAAAAAGGTACTAATCAGAACACAATCTAAATTCAATATAGTATCGGGACGTGGCGCAGTCTGGTAGCGCACCTGAATGGGGTTCAGGGGGTCGCGAGTTCAAATCTCGCCGTCCCGACCATCAAAACTATCAAAATTCTTTGCTTTTTTCTACCTTTTTTCTGCCTTCCATTCAATACTTACTTTTCTATCCATGTCAAATTTTTGACAATGCCCACGGTCCGTTGCCAATACTCAGCATTTGACCCCCTCCCGCCAGGGGAGGGGGAATAATAGTGCTCCTTTAAAGTCCCCTCCCC